>NZ_JASGED010000001.1:0-17592 GCF_047606765.1 Thermomonas sp.
CGTCGATGCGCAGGGTTGCCATCGCGGCTTGCGGCACCTCGCGTGGCTTGCCATCCAGTGGCGTGATGCGTTCGTAATGGATGGGTTCGCGCATGCGTTCTTCAATGATGGCGGCGCGCCCGCGTTCGTTTTGCGCGACCAGGCTCAGCGCAAGGCCGCTGCGCCCCGCACGTCCGGTGCGGCCGATGCGATGCAGCCAGGTGTCGGCATCCGTCGGTAGTTCGTAGTTCACCACCGCGCCGATGTCGTCGATGTCCAGCCCGCGCGCGGCCACGTCGCTGGCGACCAGCACGTTGCAGCTGCGGTTCGCGAAGCGCACCAGCACTTCGTCGCGGTCACGCTGTTCCATGTCGCCGTGCAGGGCCAGTGCGTCGAAGCCGTAATGCGCCAGCGAGCCGACCACTTCCTCGGTATCGCGGCGCATGTTGCAGAACACCACGCAGGACTGCGGGCGGTAGTGCAGCAGCAGCGCGGCCAGTTGCGGCGCGCGGCGGGCGGGATCGGCTTCGAAGAAATGCGTCTTGATGCCACCCGGCTGCGCACCGTCCGCCACGCTGACTTCCAGCGGGTCGCGCAGCATGGCCTGTGCCAGCGTGCGGATGGCATCCGGGAAGGTGGCCGAGAACAGCAGCGTCTGGCGATCCTTCGGCGTGCGTTTCACCAGCGCGCGGATCGGTTCGTCAAAGCCCATGTCGAGCATGCGGTCGGCTTCATCCAGCACCAGCGTGCGCACGCCGCGCAGGTCGAGTGCATCCTTCTGCGCCAGTTCCAGCACCCGCCCGGGCGTGCCGACGACGACCTGCGGCGCGTGCGCCAGCGATGCCAGTTGCGGTGCCAGCGGGATGCCGCCGCACAGCACCGACAGCTTCAGGTTGGCGATGCCGGTGGCGAGCTTGCGCAGGTGCTTGCCCACCTGATCCGCAAGTTCGCGGGTGGGGCACAGCACCAGCGCCTGCGTGCGTGTTGCGCCGGCATCGATGGCGTGCAGCAGGCCCAGCCCGAAGGCGGCGGTCTTGCCGCTGCCGGTGGGTGCCTGCGCGATCAGGTCGCGGCCATCGAGGATCGCAGGCAGCGCCTGCGCCTGGATTGGCGTGAGCGTGGTGTAGTCGAGCGCGTCCAGTCCTGCTCGCAGGGACGGTTCAAGCGCGAGTTCGGCGAAGGTGGTGGGCGTGGTCATCGCCCATGATCGCAGTTACCGGTGGCTGGCGGGCGGGCGCGTGCGTTGGGACGTGGAATACGCGCCGATTCATCGCCGGTTGTGGCAGTTGCCGCCGCGCGCACTAGACTGGTGGCCCGCCCATCATCCCGCGCATTCAATGCCACTGCGTGCCTTCCTGCTCATGATGTGCCTGTTCCTGATGGCTTGCAGCCGCCAGCCGGAACCCGTCACCAGCGCCAGCGTGGGCGCAACAGAGCCGCCTCCGGCGCAGGTGCAGCGCAAGCCGCAGGCCGAGATCGACTGGTCACAGGTGCATTTGGAAGCGGGCGATGCCTGGCTGAGTTGCAGCCCCGATTATGGTCAGGGTGATGGCCGTCCGGTGCTGTCGCTGGCTTACGAGGACATGGTCAAGGTCGCGCAGACTTGTCGCGAGGTCGGGCTGTTGCGGCTTCGCTACAAGGGCAAGGTGACGGCGAGCTTCGGCGCACTGGTGGAGCGCCTGGGCCGGGTGGCGGGTGATCTTGGCATCGGCAAGCGCATCCTCGACATCGACTCCACAGGCGGTCACGTCGAGGCGGCGATGCGCGCCGGTGACGCCATCGGCGAGAACGACTGGACCATCTGGGTGCGCGGCGATTCGCGCTGCCACAGTTCCTGCGTGCTGCTGCTGGCCGCAGGCGACATGCGCGTGATCGCGGGGCCGGTCGGCATCCACCGCATGTTGCGGATCGGTTCGTCGGCCACCTCGCGCAAGGAACTGGGCGATGAATTGCGCAAGGTCAGCGAAGACCTGCGCAATTACCTGGAACGCAACGGTGCCTCGCACGAGGTCTATGACCTGATGACCACGGTGCCCAACCGCACCCTGCGCATCCTCACCAGCGAGGAACTGGATCGCATGGGGCTGTCCGGCGTCAATGCGGTGGAGGATGACCTCAATCGCATCCGCCTTGCGCGCCGTTGCGGGCTGGGTTTCGTGCAGCGGCGCGACGCCTTCCGCATTGCCTACGAGGCGCGCTGCAGGAAGCAGGTCGATGGCGAGGAGCCGGACATCGACCAGATCAACCAGTGCGGGCTGGACCTGCGCAGCCGCTTCGGCTTCCCCGACGAAAAATGCCCCGATGAAAGCCCGATGGCGGAACTGGACGGCGCGATCCTGATGCCGAACGTGGTGCAGATTCCCGATCTCGAACTGCCGCCGGAAACCGAACCCGTGCCGGTCAAGCCGGTGTCGAAGCCGAAGGCAAGCCCTACCAAACCCGCTGCCGGGCCTGCAGCATCGGATGACGCGCCTGAAGAAACGCCGGAAAAGACGTCGGAACCGGAGCCGGAAAATCCACCGGAAGCCGCCGCGCCCGAGCATGCTTCCGAAACAGCGCCTCCGGCGTTGGACGTGCTGGGCTGAGTTTCAAACGCCGACAACGCGGATTTCGACATCGCCCAGGCCGACACGCTGCCCGGCGCGGATTTTCGCGGTCTTGCGCAGTTCCGTCGCGCCATCGACGCGCACCGCGCCGCTGGCGACAAGCTGTTTGCCGGCACCGCCGGAGTCGCATAGCCCGGTCAGTTTCAATAACTGATTGAGTTCGACGAAGTCGCGATCCAGTTCGAAGTCGATGGTCTGCATTCGTGCAGGGTAGCCGATTGGTCAGTCGGCGATGCGGTGGGCTTCGTCCACGCCCGCCTGCCTTGCGTCTGCGGGTTTGTCACGGCTCGCCAGCAATCCCTGCGCGAACACCGCGCCAAGAATGATGGCGACGCCGAGGTAGAAGCGCGCGCTAAGTTCCTGTTGTTCACCCAGCAGGATTGCTGCCAGCACGACTGCATAGACCGGTTCCAGGTTCAATGACAGTTGCGCGGTGAACGCGGACAGATGGCGCAGGGCGACCAAGCACAGCGCGAACGGCAGCAAGGTGCAGGCCAGCGACAGCGCCAGCAGCCACAGCGTGTCCTGCGCGGATGGCAACACCAGCAACGGGCCGGAGAAGGCATCGCTGGCAATGACCAGCGGCAGCAGCGGTGCGAGCAAGGTCAGCAGCAGCGTGCCCGCGCCGAGTTCAAGCGCGGTGACGGTGAGCGGGTCGCCGGCATTGACCATGCGCTTGTTGAGCGTGCCGAACAGGGTCACCAGCAGGGCAGAGGCCACGCCCACCGCGACGCCCGCATGCATGCCCGCCGGAACGCCGCCGACCACCAGCCAGATGCCCGGCAACGAGACCAGCCCCAGCAGCAGGTTGCGAAGCTGGAAGCGCTGGCCGGTCAGCATCGGCTCAACAAGCGCCGTTACCGGCGTGGCGAAGGCGATGCAGGTTGCCGCCACCGAGGCATTGGACAACTTGATCGCGCCATAGAACGTCAGCCAGTGCAGCGCCACCAGCGCGCCGATCCCGGCATAGGCCCAGCGCGTGCGCGCCGGCATCGCCCGCAGCCCGCGCCACACGCGCGGCAGCAGCGCCAGCACGGCGACCACGGTCAACATCCGCCACCACACCAGTGGCAGCGCAGGCAGCGAGATAAGTTTGCCGAGGATCGCGGTGAAACCCCACAGCACCACGCACAGGTGAATCTGCCAGAGCGCGCGGGTGGTGGCGGGGTTGGACATGCGCGCATTGTCGCAGCCCGGCATGACCGATGACGCATCGCGCGATGACAGCGGCATCGGCATACTCGGCACTTTAGACAGGAAGGAAGCACCGTCATGCGCATCGCCACGCTGGTCGCCGCACTGGCCCTGACCCTTGCCGCCGCATCGCCCGTGCTGGCGCAGCAGACGCCGCCGATCCGCATCGACGACACCATGGTGCCGCTGTCCTCGGAATTGCCGGATGCGGCGCGGCTGGCGCAGTTCGATGCCTTCGTCGAGCGCGTGCAGAAGCAGTTCGACGTGCCGGGCGTGGCGGTGGCCATCGTCAAGGACGGACAGGTGGTGATGCAGCGCGGCTACGGCGTGCGTGAACTGGGCAAGCCGGCCAAGGTGGATGCGCACACCATGTTTGCCATCGCTTCCAATACCAAGGCGTTCACCGCGGCGGCGCTGAACATCCTGCAGGACGACGGCAAGCTGAAGACCACCGACCGCGTCATCGACCATCTGCCTTGGTTCCGCATGGGCGATGCCTATGTCACCCGCGAAATGCGCATCCGCGACCTGCTGGCGCACCGCAGTGGTCTGAGCCTGGGTGCGGGCGATCTGCTGTACTGGCCGACCACCACCTATTCCACGCGCGAAGTCGCGCAGCGCCTCAAGGATGTGCCGCTGACCGGCGGTTTCCGCGAACAGTACGCCTACGACAACATCTTGTTCGGCGTGGCGCAGCTGGTGGTGGAAGAAGCCGCCGGCATGCCGTTTGCGCAGTTCCTGCAGACGCGCGTGTTCCAGCCGCTGGGCATGGGCGAGACGCGCTACAACAGCGATGACATCAAGCCCGGCGACAACGTGGCGACGGGGCATGCCAAGTTCGATTTCAAGGATTTGCGCCCGGTCGGCACGACAAGCTGGCGCAATGTGTCAGGCGCAGGCGGCCTGTATTCCAGCGTGCATGACCTGACCAAGTGGATGAACGCGCAACTGGCCGGTGGTGTGTACGCAGGCAGCGGCGACAGTGCCAAGCGCCTGTTCTCCGAACAGCGCCAGCGCGAAATGTGGACGATGCTGACGCCGATCCCGGTCGGCAAGCCATCGGTGCCGGAACTGGCAGCGGCGACGCCCAATTTCCTCGGCTACGGGCAGGGCTGGATGTTGTCCGATTACGCCGGCAACAAGCTGGTCTGGCATACCGGTGGCTGGCCGGGGCAGGTGTCGCGCCTGACTTTGGTACCGGACAAGCGCATCGGCGTGATCGTGCTGACCAGTGCGGAAGTGGGCGTGGCCTTCAACGCGATCACCTTTGAGGCACTGGACATGATGCTGGGCACCGGCGGGCATGACTGGCTGAAGGGTTATGCCGCCGCGCTTGCAAAGGCGCAGGGCGGTGCCGACGAAGACTGGAAGAAACACCTCGCCGTGCGCGCGAAGAACAGCACGCCATCACTGCCGCTGGCGAAGTACGTCGGCACCTATCGTGATCCGTGGTACGGCGACGTGCTGATCCGGCAAGGCGCGAAAGGGCTGGAGATGCAGTTCGGCAAGACTGCGGAACTGCTGGGTGACATCGAACACTGGCAGCACGACAGCTTCATCGTCCGCTGGCGCGACCGCGCGCTCAATGCAGATGCCTTCCTGAGCTTCACGCTGGATCACGACGGCAACATCCGCGAACTAAGGATGGAACCGGTTTCGCCGCTGACGGATTTCAGCTTCGACTTCCAGGACCTGCGGCTGGTGCCGGTGGTGGAGCCGAAGAAATAAGGATCGGGTTGCGGCCCGCGCATGCGGGCCGTCGCATCGCGCGATCAGGCCTCGGTTCGCACGCGACTGCGCACGGTGTGGCGGGGAATGTCGTCCTCGTCCAGCAGCGGTTCGATGCGGCTGAACACCTCGGCGCGGGAGAACGGCTTCTTCATGAAGTCGTCGGCGCCGATGCGCTGCACGTAGAACTGTTCGGTGGCCTGCGCGTTGCCGCTTATCATGATGATCGGGATGTCCTTGGTCACCGGGTCGCGGCGCAGGGTGCGCAGGGCGCTGAAGCCGTCCATGCCGGGCAGCACGATGTCGAGGAAGATCAGCCCCGGCACTTCGCGGCGGGCGATTTCGATGCCGCTTTCGGCGTCATAGGCTTCCAGCACCTCGTACTGGTTCTGCTGCAGCATGCGCTTGAGCAGGGCGACGATGGTGTGTGAATCATCGATCAGCAGTACCCGCGTGCCGGGGCGCGCGTTGCGGCGGATGCGCTCGCGGCGTTCCGGGCCATCGTGCAGGACTTCGGCAGCGGCCTCCGCAACGGCAGCGCCGGGATCGATCAGCGCTGCTTCGGAGGCAGGAGAAGCGGGCGTATCGGCTTGTACGGGCGGCAAGGGCCGTTCCGCGATGACGGGTGGCGCGGGCCGTGCAGTTGCCGGCGCGGGTGCGCTGGACTTCGTACGCTTGAACAGGTCGAAAAACGCCATGCAACTCCCCCGGTCAGCCTCGGGGCATCTTACCCCGAAGCTCCGGGTTGCTTCAGCGGTGCGTGTGCATGTTCGCTGCCAGTGCCTGCCAGCGGAATGCCGGTGCGAGCGGCTGCAGGTGCGGTCGTACGCGACAACCCGCAGGCGCAGGAAATAAGGTCAGTGCTGTGACTCAACCCTTCGGCGTCTCCCGCACCGGCAGCGGCACGTTGCACAGGTCGATGTGGCCGGCGGGTTGGGTGTAGAAATCATCCACCCGGTTGCGGCGTGCCTCGGTGGCGTCGATGAAGGCCTGGCTGTCGGTGCGCAGCAGTTGCAGCGGTGTGCGTTGTACTTCCGGCACGTCGCTGGCGAGCTTGATCGAAATGATCGGCGCGCGCTGTCCGGGTTTCTCGTAAAAGCCCATCGGGGCGGGGCCGCGCGGCATCACGCTGAGCAGTTCCATGCCCTTGATGACGCGCCCCACCAGCGAAAGCTGGTGGTCCAGTGCGCGCGGGGCCTGGCCGATGACGACGTAGAGCTCGGCGGCGATGCTGCTGTCCGGGGCGTTGTTGCGGCCCGCGCCGACGATGCCATAGCAGTGCGTCATCCACAGCGTGCCGGTTTTGGGGTCGCGCGCGGCGGGCATGCCGTCGGCGAAACCGACCTCCGGTGCCCAGCCATCCACGTCCGGGAGTTTGTCGAAGCGCACGCCCTTGGCGCTGCGGGTGAACTCGGCGGGCAGATGGGTTTTCGTGCCTGCGGGATAGGGCTTGGCCTTGCCGGCTTCCTCGCCTTCGGCATCGCCGAACTGCACCACGAAGTTGTCCTGCACGCGATAGATGGTCAGGCCGTCCCAGAAGCCGCCCTTCGCCATGGTCTTGATGTTGGCGACGTGTTCCGGTGCGAAGCCGGGTGCCAGTTCGATGATGACGCGCCCGCCGGGCAGTTCCATGTACAGGGTGTTGGCCGGGTCCAGGTCGCGCCATGCGCTGGCCGGTGCGGCATCGACGATCTCCTGCGCGGTCTTGCGCTTGGGCGGGGTTGCGGCGTCTTGTGCGGCGGCGGGCAGGATGATGCCGAAGGCGAGGGCGGCGGCGAGCAGGGTGCGGCGCATGGCAGGCTCCGGATGGGCAAGGGCCGAAGCATAGCCCGTGCCGTGGTCAGGCCGCGAAACTGCCGGGCACGTCCAGGATCGCCATGATCCGCCGCTCGCCATCGACACGCCCGACCTGCACGACGAGATCGACCAGCCCGTGGACATAGGCGAGTGCATCGGCGCGGCTGAGGCCGATGCCGGCCTGCACCACCATCAATGCGAGTTGCTGCAGGGCACCTTGCGGGGTATTGGCGTGGATGGTGCTGAACGAGCCGGGATGGCCGGTGTTGATCGCGCGCAGGAAGGTGACGGCTTCCGCGCCGCGCAACTCGCCCAGCACGATCCGGTCCGGGCGCAGGCGCAGGGCAGCGCGCAGCAGTGCGTCGGTGTCGATGCGCGCCTCGCCCTGTTCGTCGCGCACGGCCACCAGGCCCAGGCTGTTGGCCTGGTGCAGGCGGATTTCGGGCGTGTCCTCCACCGCCACCACGCGCTCGTGCGCGGGGATTTCGCGCAGCATCGCGTTGAGCAGGGTGGTCTTGCCGGAGGAGGTGCCGCCGGAGATCAGCACGGTGCGGCGCGCGGCCACGGCGGCGCGCAGGCCATCGAGGGTGGGTGGAAATACCGAGCCCGCGCCTGACGCATTGGCACCGGCGGCGATGCGGTAGTCATCCAGCCGCAGGTCGATGCCGATGTGGCGGCGGATCGCCAGTGCCCAGCCGGCGCGCGTCGCCGGCGGGCCGACGATCTGGATGCGTTCGCCGCCGGGCAGGGTGGCCGCCAGCAGGGGTTGTTCGCGGTTGATGCCCTGGTGGCTGGCGCGTGCAATCTGGGTGGCCAGCCGTTGCAGCAGGACATCGTCGATGGCGGCTACCTGTTCGCGGCGCATGGTGGGCTCGCCGATGCGTTCGATCCAGACTTCGCCGGGCCGGTTTATCAGGATTTCGGTGACCTGCGGATCGTCCAGCCAGTGGCGCAGCGGCTGCAGGTAACTGTGCAGGTAGAGGTTGCGCTCCGGTGCGAACGCGGCTGTGCCAAGGCCCGGTTCAGCGTTGTTGGGTGCCGACATGCGGGCGCTCATCTGCGCACCTCGCACTGTTCGCCTGCCGGGCAGGCAGTGGCAACCGGCTGGCCGGGAAACGCCAGGTCGCGGGCGACGAAGACCTGGATCGGCGTGCCCAGCGGGATGCGGATGGTCGGCGGGATCTTGCCGTTGCTTTCCAGCGCCACGCCGGCTGCGCTTTGCGCGCCACTGGAGGCGACCACCACGGAACCATCGCTGCCGGTCGCGCTGGCCAGCCCGGACACCACGGACAGCAGGATCGACGCACCGAAGCGTTGCCAGAAGTGGCGGTTGACCTCGCCGGGCAGGCCGATCTCGCCGCCGGTGTCCATCGCCGGCGAGCCCAGTTGCACCGATACGCCGTCCGGGCGAAGCAGGCGCGTCCACATGATGTAGGCGCGGCTTTGCCCGGCGGCAAGGCCGCTCTTGTACTGGCCGATCAGCCGGCTGCCGCGCGGGATCAGCACGCTGCTGCCGTCGAAGCCGCGCACGTCGCGGCTGATGATCGCGCGGGCGTAGCCGGGCAGGTCGGAGTTGACGGCGGTTTCAAGGACAGCGGGGAGGATCGTGCCTTGCACCACCGTGTTGCGATGGTCGCCCAGCATGTCGGCGTGGGCCACCGGTGGCGCGTCGCCGGTGCTGCGCATGGCGAATAGTTCGTCGGCGCTCAGGCCATTGCGCGCGTCCGTTTCACTCTGGCTTGCAGGCCTGCCGCCGGCAACGGTCGGTGCCGCAGCATCGCTGTTGTCGATCACCAGCGGCATCGCGCGCGACTGGCCGGGATCGGGCTGGTTGGGGTCGGGCCTGGCGATGGGAGCCGCGACGGCCACAGGCGTTGCCGGCGCTGCCGGCGGTGCGGGCGTGGCGATGACCGGTTGCGGCTGCGGTGACGGGATTGCCGCGGTTTCGACCGCTGCCGGTGCAGCGGTTGCCGCTTGCGTGCGCTGCCCGGACAGGCCAAGCAGGGTGAGTGCGCCCAGTCCGAGTGCGCCCAGCACGCCAAGGGCCAGGCCGATGCTGTCGCTGGCGCGCGGTGGTCGCGCAACCGCCGGCTGGGCGCGCAGGGCCAATGCCTGCTGCTGGGCGGCATCCAGCGACAGGCGCGGATCGGCGGCGGTGGTGGAGGCAGTGCGTTGGCCGATCATGGCGTGTCCTCCGCGCGGTCCTTGAACCAGGCGGCGATCGCCTTGCGCACGCTGCGGTCGTCGTCGCCCGCGCGCTTGCCGGCGCTGCGCGGCTGTGGCGAGGCGGCGTCCAGCGTCGGCATCTGGTAGGCATCGTTGAAGAGCACCGCGACCGCGTTGCCACGGCGCAGCACGAAGGCCGGTGCCACCCGCGGGACGACCAGGTAGTCACCCTCGACGGTGAAATCGACCGCCATTTCCGACTGGTCGGCACCCACCGCGAACACGGCGGGCGTGGCGCTGCCGTCCTCCCAGCGGAAGAACGTCCGGCTGCCGTCGTCGAACACGCGCTGCGGCACGTTGCCCGCCGCGCCGCTGAAGGTGTAGGCGCTGTTGCGTGGTGCCGGCGGTTTCGGCTCGGCTTCGGTGGCCGCAATGCCGGCGATGGCCGCGACGCCTGCTTCCGGCTCTGGCTCTGCCGGGTAGCGGAATTGCAGCGTGTACAGCACGCGCCCGCGCCGGCAGGCCTCGCTTGCCACGGCGACCAGTTCGAAATTGTAGCGGCGGCGATCGGTGGCCACGGTCATGTTGCTGTGGCTGCTGACGTAGGCCGGCTTCACGAACAGCAGGTCGGCGCGCTTGTTGGGTACCACCAGCCAGCGCGAGGCATCGCCAAGGCCGACGTTCTCGATCTTCTCGCCGGGCGCGAACTGGATCATGGTCTGGAAGCCGAAGCAGCCGTCGATCCGGACCACCTTGCCGGGGTCGTAGTCGATGCTGCGGATGCGCTCGTCGCCTGCCTGCACCGGCATGGCGTGCAGCGCGCCCAGCAGGAACACGCTCTGTAGGAACACGCCTTGCAACAGGATCCTGCATGCGTGGGTCATGGCTTGGCTCCTCCTGTGATGCCGCCACTGCCGCTGGTCGCGCGTTGCCCCCAGCGCTGGGTGGCGCGGCGTTGGGCGTGGGCGGGCGCGGCGGTGGCGTGGAACATGGGTGTGCGCATGGGTTGCGATGCAGGCGGCAAGCCGCCGCTGCCGGCCTGCCCGCGTTGCAGCGCGTTGCCGATTGATGCGACGCGCAGGTCGCGGCCATCCGCCGCATTGCCGCGATCATGTGCGGATGAAGTTGCCGGTGCGGTGGCTGCCGGCCTGTCCGGTTGCGGGTGCGGCGCATGCGGCATGCCGGCATCGCGCGTGGACGCCAGCCGCCAGTGGCGGGTCAGGCTGGCGGCGGCCCAGGCCAGTGCGAGCAGGGTCAGCAGGTAGATCACGGCGGCCACGAACAGCATGGCAAGCGGGCGCACCGCTTCGCCCGCTGCCAGCGGGTCGGCCATGGCTTCATCCAGCAGTGGCGACAGCATCGCCACCAGGCCGGCACCGCCCAGCACGATCAGCATGGGTGCCAGCGCGAACGCGACCACGGTCTTCAGCCAACCCTCGAACAGGCCACGGGTGCCACCGAACAACGCGAACACGATGAACACCGGGCCCAGTGCCAGCAGGATGGCAAGCACCACCCGCGCCATCACCAGCAGGCCGGCGGTGGACAGCACCAGCAGCAGCGAACCGGCCCATGCCAGCTTGGCCGACAGCTGCAGGTTGGCGCTGGCTTGCTGGCCCTGCGCCTGCAGCGCCTGCGCCAGCTCGACATAACCGGTGAACAGGCCATCCAGGCGATGCACGAAGGTCGCGGTCGCGCTACCGCCGCCGCCCAGCAGGGCAGAGGCAATCTGGTCGGGGCCGCGCGCCAGCAGGTCGCTGACCACCACCTGATAGGCCGGCCACGCAGTGGCAAAGGTCAGCACCAGCCCCAGCGCGAACACGCGCGGCATCGCCCCGGACAGGGTCAGCCGCGTGCGCCCGCTCACCAGCCCCAGCGCCAGCAATGCCACGTACAACGTCAGCACCACGGTCAGGGTGGTGACGAATGCGCCCGATTGCCCGAACAGGCGCGCATAGGCCACGCCCACCGCGCCATTGAGCTGGCAGTCAACCGCCGCCAGCGTGCCGGACAGGCTGGCCGCGTCGCCGCCGGGAATGACCGGGCAGGCGTTCATCCCACCACCTGCAGGCGTGGCGCGGTGGCAGCGCTTTCATCCGCCTGGGCGGCGGGCCAGGCGCTGCCGGTCAGTGCCTGCCACCAGCCGCGCGGATGGTCGCCATGGCGGCGACGCAGTTCGTCCAGCTGGCGCACGCTGCTCTCGCGCCCGGACATCGCCACCAGCAGGTCCGGCATCGCCGACAGATCCAGCCGCACCACCACGCTGTCGTTGCCGTGCTTGACCAGGAAGGCATGCGCATGCGCCGGCAGGTTGCGCACCAGTTCCAGCTCGTGCGCACTCAGGCCGAAGCCGGCGCAGTAGTCCTCGGCCTGCGCGCGCGGGTTGGGCATGAACAGTTGGGTGGCGGTCTGTTCGATGATCGCGCTGGCGACGCGGCTGTCGAGCGCATCGCGTGCGCTCTGGGTGCCGAAGCCGACCACCGCGTTGCGCTTGCGCAGGGTCTTCATCCAGTCGCGGATGCGCGCCGAGAAGGCCTCGTCATCAAGCGCCTTCCAGCCCTCGTCGATCAGGATCATGGTTGGATGGCCGTCCAGGCGCTGCTCGACGCGATGGAACAGGTACAGCATCGCCGGCGTGCGCAGGCGTGGCGCATCCAGCAGTTCGGTCATGTCGAAGCCGAGCGATGTCGCCGACAGGTCGATGCGGTCGCTGGCGTTGTCGAACAGCCAAGCATGCTCGCCGTCGCCGCACCACGGTGCCAGCCGCGCGACCAGGTCGTCCGGCGACGCGCGGCGATGGCCACCCAGCAGCTCGCGGAAATAGCACAGCCGGCGCACCGGGAATGCCTGCGCATAGCTGGCATCGACCGCCTGCGCGATGATGGCCTCGTCCTCCACGCCCAGCCGCTGGCCCGGCGCGCACAGCAGCTGCGCCAGCCATTCGCGCAGGAAGGCGCGGTTGCCCGGCGTGTCCGGCAGTTGCAGCGGGTTGAAGCCGGTCGGCTCGCCCGCGCGCAAGGTGGCGTACAGCCCGCCGGTGGCGCGCACGAAGATCTCCGAACCACGGTCCTTGTCGAACAACACCGTGCGCGGCTTGTAGCGGCGTGCCTGCGCGGCGATGAAGTTCATCGCCACGGTCTTGCCCGAGCCGGACGGCCCGATCACGGTGAAGTGGCCCAGGTCGCCGCGATGCAGGTTGAAGTGATACGGCGTGCAGGCGCTGGTTTCCAGCACGGTCAGTGCCTGCCCCCAGTGGTTGCCTTCGGCGCGGCCTTCCGGAAAGCCGTGCAGCGAGGCGAAGCCGGCGAACGCGCCGGTGGAGATCAGCGCCTTGCGTGCGGCGTAGCCTTCGTTGCCGGGGAACTGCGCCCAGAACGTCGGCTCCAGCGCCAAGTCCTCGCGCACTGCCACCGCGCCAAGGTCGGCGATTGCGGCGGCGCATTCGGCCACCGCGGCATCCAGCGCTTCCAGCGACTGTTCGCGCACCAGCAGCGAGAGATGGTGCTCGCCCAGTGCAGAACGCCCGGCAGCCAGATCGTCCTTGGCTTCGGCCAGCCCCTGCCGCAGGCTCTGCGATTCGTCGTCGGCTGCACGCTGCTGGCGCTGCGCCAGCGACACGCGCTCCATCCCGGTCTGGCGATCAACGAAGGCGAAGCCCTCGCTCAGCACCATTTCGCAGGGCAGCCGCAGCAGCGCGTCGAACATGCCGGGCATCGCTTGCGGCGGGTATTCCTTCAGGCCGAGCATGGCCGAAAAGTCGCGGATGCCGTCGGCACCACGGCGCTCGATCGCATCGCCACCAAAGCTGATGCGGCGGTATGGCAGGTGATGGCCGGCATCGCCGGCCGGTTCCAGCATCGGCTGCAGTTCGCCGTTGAACAGCGCCGACAGGAACTCCAGCGGCTCCGAGCAGCGTCCGTGCGGGCTGTCGTAGCCGCCGAGCAGGCGGGGGGCATAGTCGGTCAGCGCGTTGGCCAGCGCCTCGCGCATGGCATCGAGTTCGCGCACGTCGCGCGCACGGGCGGCATCGGCGTCGGCCTGCGACAGTGCGTGCCGGGTGCGCCCGATCAGGCGATCGATCCAGCCGGCCTTGCCGCGCGCCGGGCGTCGCAGCACGGTGACGAACAGGTCATTCACGAACAGCCGGCGCGCGGCCAGTGCGTCCTGCCAGCGGCGGTCGAGTTCGGCGCTGAGTGGATCGTCGAACTGGCCCTCCACGCGCACGCCCACCCGCCGCCGCAGCAGGTGGTGATGCACCACGTAGCGTGCGTCGGCGACTGCGCGCAGCGCCGCGTCGCGCATGCGCAGGCGGTGATTGAGGCTGTCATCGTCGGCGGTCTCGAAGGACACCCCCTGCAAATGCAGGCATTGCAGCAGCGCGCCATCGCGCAGCAGCACGCTGTGGCCGTCGCCCAGCACCCGCGCATACGGCAGGTGGTCGCCCGCGCGCGCCTCGCGCCGCAGCAGGCGGGCGGAACGTGCATCGGCGGCGTTCGATTGCTTGCGCATGGGCCTGCTCCGTCAGGAAAAGGGGCCGTGACCTGCGATCACGGTGCGTAGCTGTTGCAGCGCCAGTGGTGCCAGTTGCGCACGCGCGGGCAATGGCTGACCCGCGCGAACCACAGGTCGAAGATGCGCGGCTCGCGCAGGCAGGCCAGATAGCCGATGCCGTGTACCAGTAGCGCCACGCCCAGCGCCCAGAACGAGCGCGTCATCAGGAAGGCTTCCGTCGTCACCACGCCGTTGACGATGAAATAGCTGTAGGTCACGCCGCCGAACATCTGCGGTTGCGCCAGCGCGCGGAACACCGGGACTGGTTGCAGGGCCATGACCGCCTCACACCGCCGAGCGGATGCCGGCCACGATCGTGGTTGCGCCGAACAGCACGAAGCAGCCAAGGATCACGGTTGCGCCGAAGCGCCAGTGGATGCGGCCACTGAGCATCATGAAGCCGACCACGGCAACTGCGATCACCGCCACGGCGGTGGCGACATTGCCCAGCAAGGTGCCCTGTACCCAGTTCAGCGCGTTGAGGATGGGGCCGGAGCCTGCGGGCTCGGCGGCGTAGGCCGGGGCCGACAGCAGGGCCAGTGCCGGCAACGGCAGGATGTGGCGGCGCGCCAGGATCAACAGGCTGCCGCGCTGGTGTTTTCTGCTGCTCATGGAAGTCCTCCTGTGGACGTGACGGATGTGGGTGCGGCGTCGGCACCGCGTGCGAGGCGTTCCAGGTTGCGCTGCACGTAGGTGCGGGTCTCGCGGTAGGGCGGCACGCCACCATACCGCCAGACGCTGCCGCTGCCGGCGTTGTAGGCGGCCAGCGCAAGGTCGAGATTGCCGTCGTGGCGGTCGAGCATCTGCCGCAGGTAGGCGGCACCGCCAAGGATGTTCTGCGCCGGGTCGCGCGGATCAACGCCCAGTTCGCGCGCGGTTGCGGGCATCAGTTGCATGATGCCGATCGCACCGGCGGCGGACACGGCATCGGCGTGATAGGCCGATTCCGAGCGCGCCACCGCATCCAGCAGCCACGGACTGATGTCGTAGCGCGCGGCGGCGGCGTGCAGTGCGTCGCGGTACTGCGCCGGAATTGCCGGTGCCGGCCCGTCATCATCTGCGCCCGCAGGGCCGCGTGCGTCGGGTGCGTCGATGCGCTGCATCACGCCATCGTCGCCAACCTCGAACACCTGCGCATGTGCCGCGCCACACAGGGCCATCGCCAGCAACAGGGGCAATGCGCGCTTCATGGCTGGCACTCCACGATGTGCAGCGGCCAGTTGCGCTGCTGGCAGGCGGCATGGGTCAGCGGCTTGTGCAGCGACAGCGGCGACAGCCACCAGAAGGCCAGCAGGTGCAGTGCCAGCAAGGCCGTTGCCGGCCTGCCGCCCTGTGTGCGCAAACCCGGCCAGCGCGCGGTGGCAAGCTGCCATGCCATCGGCACCAGTGCGAACCCGATCAGCACGCCGCCAAAGGCGTGGTACAGGTACATCACCCGCTGCGATGCGATCCACAGGTGCAGGCCAAAGCACGCGACCCATGCGGCCAGCAATGCTGCCGCGATCCAGGCCAGCGGCGCATCGGCACGCACGGATGCCGGCGCGCGCAGGCGCAAGGCCAGCAGCAGCGCGACTGCCAGCGGTGCCAGCAGCGCCAGCAGCCAGCCCAGCGGATTGGGCACCAGTTGCACATAGGCGGTGCGGGTGCCGTCCGAATCCCAGCGATAGTTGATCGTGCGCCGCTGCGCCAGCCACTGCCACGGCGTGGAGCCGTTGGCATCGTGCAAGCCCATGCCATCGACATCGGTGGCCATGAAGCGGGCATAGCCACGCGCGGCATCCAGCAGCACCGCAGGGCCGATGCCGCGCTGGCCTTGCAGGTACGCGCGATATGCGCCTTCGATGAAGGCCGTGTCCTGGCGACCGGCGATGGTGTTGGCATCGGGCATGCGATGGCCGATGGCGACGTGCGCGCCCAGCACCAGCACCGTTGCCAGCACGCCTGCAGCCAGCATGCGCATGGCGGTCTTCGCCGCCGCGCCAATCGGGGAAGCAGGCGTGGTGACCAGCCGATGCAGCACCAGCACCGCCGCCGGTGCCAGCAGCCACGCCGCATTGAGCTTGACCAGCAGCGCCAGCGCACCAAACGCGCCAACTGCTGCCTCGCGCCAGCCCGCACGCGCGGGCCTGCGCACTGCGCTGGCGAACGCCCACAGCGCCAGCAGCGCGAACAGCAGCTGGAACGCTTCCAGGTGCGCTGCGCGCAGGTGCGCGACGAAGGCGTTGTCGAACACGAACAGGTTGACCGCCACCAGCGCAGCGGCAAGTGAGCGCGTCACGGTCAGCACCAGCCCCGCCAGCGCCAGTGCAGCCAGTGTTGCGGCAAGGCCGGACGCCAGCCGCATGCCGGTCATGGCATGGCCGGCGGGCAATGCCTCGCCGGGCGCGTGCTTGTGGTCACCAAGATGCGAGGTGTCCAGCGCGCGGTTGGGTTGCAGCAGCGCTTCGCCCGCCGCCAGCAGCATCAGCCCCAACGGCGGGTGGGTGGCGAACTGCGCGTGGCCGTCCAGATAGCGCTGGGTGGATGTGACGTAATAGCCCTCGTCCCAGACCAGCCCCGCAGGTTCGCGTGGGCGGGCCAGAAAGACCGTGGCTGCAAGTGCCAGCACCAGCAGCGCGACCAGTGCCGCCTGCATGCGCGTTGCCGCAGCCGCGCCCGCGATCCTGGTGGGGATGGCGGGACGCGGCAGGCGGGTGGTGGTGGCGTTCATGGCCGCAGTGCCGACCTCAGCGTGCCAGCCCGACCAGGATGGTGCCGGTATAGCCGTTGGCAACACTGCCGGTCAGCGATGGCGTCTGCTGCGCCAGTTGCGCGGCGGTGTTGTCGCCGAACACGTTGTCGCTGGACAGGCTGATCTGGTTGAGGTTGCTGGTGCTGGTGCTGTAGCCGCTGCCGCCTGCATACACCGTGCGCGAGATGCCTTCGGGCATCGCCATCTGCCCGACCAGCACCGCATTGTTGCGATGGGTGGCGACGGACAGGCTGGGATAGACCTCGAAGTGGATGTGCGGCCAGCGCCCGGAGTAGCAGCCGGGATAGATGGTCTGGAAGGTCAGCTCGCCGTTGCTGTCGCTGACCTGCAGGCCGCGCAGGTAATTCTCGTTCTGCACGCCGCTGGAATACAGCGAGTACAGGCCGTCGCGGGTGCAGTGCCACAGGTACACCGCGTAGCCGGACAGGCCCGCGCAACTGGCGTTGGTGTTGGCCAGCTTGATCGTCAGCGTCAGCGGCACGCCCGGCGCGGTGTTGGTGGAGATGCCGAAGCTGCTGCGGATGTCGCTGCGCACAATGCCGCTGCTGCTGAGCACGTTGACCACCGAGCCGTTGATCGAATTGCTGCCGTCGGCGGGATACGGCCCGTTGGTTTCCTGCGGATCGGTCACGCAGGCCGTGGTGGTGCTGCTGGAACTGCTGCTGGAGCTGGAACTGCTGGAACTGGAACTGCTGCTGGAGCTTGAACTGCTGGAGCTGCTGCTGGATGTCGAGCCGCCGCTGCTGGAGCTGCTGCCGCCACCGCCGCCGCAGGCTGCGGCCAGCGCAGCGGCACCACCGGCTGCGAACCAGCCAAGCA
>NZ_JASGED010000002.1:0-25559 GCF_047606765.1 Thermomonas sp.
ACCGGCCAGTTGGAAGGGATCAACAACAAAATCAAGGTCATCAAGCGCATGGCTTACGGCTACCGGGACAGCGCCTACTTCTTCCTGAAGATCAAGGCCACCTTCCCCGGGAATACGTGAAGAACCTTCTTTTTGCCTGTCGCAGCCATTGCGACGCCCGCCGCTACACTTGCCGGCATGGATTCCACCCAACTTCTGCTGATCCTGCTGCTGGTGGCCGTGCTGGTGGCCATCGGCCTGTTGCTGGCCCTGCTGTTGCGCCGTCCCGAACAGACGCTGGGCGGTTTGCTGCGCGAGGAACAGCGCGCCGGGCGCGGCGAATTGCGCGAGCAACTGGCCGATTCGATCCAGCGCACCGATGCGCGGCTGGACGAACTGCGCGCCGCGCTGACCGATGACGCGCACAAGGCGCGGCTGGAGCTGGCCACCGGCCAGCAGCAATTCGCCGATGCCCTGACCGCGCAACTGCGCGAGTTGACCGCACGCAACGAACAGCGTATCGGCGAGATGCGCGCCACACTGGAAGGCCGCTTGAAGGAATTGCAGGCAGACAACGCGCACAAGCTGGAGCAGATGCGTGCCACCGTCGATGAAAAGCTGCACGCCACGCTGGAAACGCGGCTGACCGAGAGCTTCGCCAACGTCCATCAGATGCTCTCGCAGGTGCATCAGGGCCTCGGCGACATGAGCAAGCTCGCCGCCGATGTTGGCGGCTTGCAGCGAGTGCTGACCAATGTGAAGTCGCGCGGCGTGTTCGGCGAAGTGCAGCTGGCCGGCCTGCTGGAACAGGTGTTCGCACCCGACCAGTACGCGGCCAACGTCGCCACCATTCCCGGCAGCAATGAGCGCGTGGAGTTCGCGGTGCGCTTCCCCGGTTCCAGCGCGGATGCGACGGTGTGGCTGCCGATCGACGCCAAGTTCCCGCGCGAGGATTACGAACGCCTGCTGGATGCGCAGGAGCGCGCCGATGCCGATGCCGTGCGCGCGTCGGGCGATGCGCTGGAGCGGCGCGTGCGCGAGGAAGCCAGGCGCATTCGCGGCAAATATGTTTCCGCGCCGCACACCACCGAGTTCGCGGTGCTGTTCCTCGCCACCGAAGGCTTGTATGCCGAAGTGCTGCGCCGGCCCGGCCTGTTCGAGGCCATGCAGCGCGAGCTACGCATCACGATTGCGGGCCCGACCACATTGCTTGCCCTGCTCACCAGTTTGCAGGTTGGCTTCCGCACGCTCGCCATTGAACAGCGCTCGGCGGAAGTCTGGCGCATCCTGGAAAAGGCCAAGACCGAGTTCGGCAAGTTCGGCGACGTGCTCGACAACGTGAAGACCAAGCTGGAGCAGGCCAGCCGGCAGATCGAACAGACCGGCGTGCGCACCCGCGCGATCGAACGCAGCCTGCGCGATGTGGATGCCCTGCCGGGCGCGGACGATCCGGCGTTGCCGGGCTAACCGGAACTCAGTCGCCTGCGGATGCAGGTTTCGGCGCTTCGGCGTCTTCCTGCAGATACGGCGGCAGGTCGCTCTCGACCTGCTGCGGATCGCGCCGGCCAGCCTGATTGATCTGGTAGTTGCGCCGCTGCAGCCAGATGTCGCGGAACAGCGCGTATTCGTCGGTTGCGCCTTCGCCCAGTGATTCGAACGACAGCACCTGTGCGCGCATGTCCACCAGTTGCGCGCCCTGCAGGAAGATGCGGCTCTTGTCGTCCTTGACGTAGCCCAGCGGCCGCAGTTTCCAGTCACCGGCCAAACCCACGACATCACGCAGGGTGCGCGGGCCGAGGAACGGCAGTTCAAGATAGCGCGAACGCTTCCAGCCCCAGACCGCCATGGTCTGGCCGAAGTCCTCGCCGCGATCCGGCATCTTTGCCTTGCTGCTGGCGATGTCGAACACGCCGCCGATGCCAAGCGTGCTGTTGAGCAGGAAGCGGCCGAGTGCGTTGGCCGCACCCCGTGGATTGCCCTGCAACACGCTGTTGACGATGGTGATGGGTTCTTCGAGATTCTGGAACACGTTGTGTACGCCGCGTCGGATCGGCTGTGGCACCACCGCAACGTAAGCCTGTGCCAGCGGTTTGGCGATGCGCCTGTCCACCGCGCTGTTGAACGCATGCACCTTGCGGTTGTACTTCTCCCACGGATCAAAGGCGGCAGGCGCAGTGGCCGTGCCGCTTGCATCGCCGTAGATCGCGTCGAAGTCGGTTTCGGCGCTGGTCGCAGCCGCGTCTTGCGATGACGGCACATCCGCATCTGCGCTTGCGACCGCATCATCCGATGCCTCCGCAGCCTGCACCTGCGCATCCCTCGCGACATCGGCAACGGTTTCTGCCGACGTGTCTGGTGTCGATGCGTCCGGCGTCTGGGCTGCAACATCCGCCACAACGGCCACATCCTTGTCCGGCGTTGGCGTCACAGCCTGCTTGCCGGTGGTGGCGCAGGCACTGGCAAGCGCGCACACAACAAGCAGCAGCGGCAGGCGGAATGAAGGCGTGCGGGTCATGGCGGCGTCAGTTGCGGTTGTCATCGAACGACAGCGCCGGCGTCAGCCGGTACGCCGCCAGCAGTTCATCCATGCCGCGTGGCGCGCCTTGCACGGCGGGCGCGTGCATGCGTTCGGCCAGCGCCACCAGCATCGCAAGACCGGCGCTGTCCACCGCATCGACCGCTTCCACATCCAGCATGCGCGCGCCATCCATCGCCGCCACGGCCTGCGGCCACAGCGTGATGGCGGCGGCGCGGTCGAGCGTGCCGGACAGGCACAGGCGCTCGCCGTCGCGACGCAGGCTGGCGGCAGTCATGGTCATTTCTTGCCGGCAGTATCGCCGCTGGCCTTCAGCTTGCCGGCGCGCAGGTCGGCAGCGACCTGGCGGATCGACTTCTGGCTGAGCGGCGCATCGAACTGGTTCTTGAACGACTGCACATAGGAAATGCCTTCGACCATCACGTCGAACACCTTCCACTGGCCACCGCTGTTGCGCAGCAGGTAGTCCACCGGGATCGGCGGCTGGCCCTGGCGCAGCATCTGCGTGCTCACGCGCACGCCACGGTTGCCCGGCAGCGCGGTCTCCGACTTCACCTTCACCTGCAGGCGGGTGTTGAAGTCCAGCAGCGAGCTGCCATAGCGCGCGGTCAGGCTGTCGGCCATCGCGGCGGCGAAGTCGGCCACGTCGGCCGCCGACGCGCCACGGCCATGCACGCCCAACACCAGTGTTGCGGCGTAGTTGGCATCGAAGCTGCGGTTGAACTCGCCCTTGATGAACTGGTTGAGCGCCGCCGGGTTGGCCTTGAACTCGGCGCGGCGGTCATCCAGCGTCGCCAGCAGGCGATTGGAGGTTTGCAGCACCACGCTGCTGGCCGTGCCTTGCGCGGCGGGCGCTGTCGCAGGCGCAGCCGGCGATGCAGCCAGCGCAGGCGTGGCGGCAAACAATGCGGTCAGCAGTGCAGTGGCGAGATATTGCTTCATGGGGTGTCTCCTTCTTCCTGTGTGTCGGGCGATGCCGGCTCGGTTGCGGCGGCATCGTTGCCGCTTGCGGCATCACCGCCGCTGAACATGTATTTGCCAGCCAGCTGCAACAGATCGACTGCCGGCTGGGTGTAGGCGATTTCATCGCCGGGCGCGAGCACCTCGGGGTCACCACCCGGCGACAGGCCGATGTAGTTCTCGCCCAGCAGGCCGCTGGTGAAGATGCCGGCAGAGGTGTCCGCCGACAGCTGGTTGTAGCGGTTGTTGATCGACAGCGTGACCACCGACTGGAAGGTCTTCGGGTCAAGGTCGATGGCCTTCACCTGGCCCACCACCACGCCGCCGATCTTCACCGGCGCCTGCGCGCGCAATTGGCCGACCTGTGTGAAGCGCGCGGTCAATGGATATTGCCCGCCGCCCATGCCGAACTGGCGGTTGGTCGATGCCAGCGCCAGCACCAGCAGCGAAGCCAGCGCCAACACAAGGAAGGCACCGACGGCGAATTCGAGTCGTGGTCCGCGAATGGCCATGGTCTTGGGTCTCACTGGAACAACAAGGCGGAAAGGATGAAGTTGAACATCAGCACCAGCAGCGAGGCGTTGACCACCGCGCGGGTGGTGGCGACCGAGGTGCCTTCGATGGTCGGTTCGGCATGGAAGCCGACGTAAGCGGCCACCAGTGCAGCCGTGCCGCCGAACACGGCGGACTTCAG
Source organism: Thermomonas sp. (assembly GCF_047606765.1). Taxonomy (GTDB): domain Bacteria; phylum Pseudomonadota; class Gammaproteobacteria; order Xanthomonadales; family Xanthomonadaceae; genus Thermomonas. The sequence goes on from NZ_JASGED010000002.1 coordinate 4,170, forward strand.
CAGCGACACGCCGAAGTCGTCCCAGAAATCGACGCTGCCGCGCAGCCCCGACCAGAACGTGCCGTTGTCGATGCCGAGCACCTGCACGGCTTCGAACCAGCCAGCGGTGATCGCCAGCGAGCAGAAGATGCCGGTCAGCAGCGGCACGGTCAGCACCGCCGCCCAGAAGCGCGGCGCTACCGCCTTCGCCACCGGATCGATCGCCATCAACTCCAGCGCCTTGATCTGGTCGGTGGCGCGCATCAAACCAAGTTCGGCAGCAATCGAACTGCCGGCGCGGCCGATGAACAGCAGCGCGGTCAGCACCGGCGCGAGTTCGCGATACAGCGACAGCCCAAGCAGGGTGGACAGCGCATCCACCGCACCGTAAGTGGTCAGCGTGCGATAACCCTGCAAGGTCAGCACGAGGCCAACGAAGGCACCGCCCACCGCGATGATCGGCAGCGAACGCGCGCCGACCTTGTAGATCTCGCGCAGCAGTTCGGCAAGGAAGTCGCGGGTGGGCGTGGAGCCGCGCAGCATCGTCAGCCCGAACAGGCCGGCGCGTCCCACCGAACGCATGGCGTTGGCGAAAGCCATCAGGCGACCTCCTGCCCGCAGGCGCGCACCGGCGCATCGAAGGGAATGGGGCCGTCCGGCTGGCCGTCAAGAAATTGCCGCACCAGCGGGTCATCGCTGGCCTGCAACTGCGCGGGCGTGCCAATGAAGATGATACGGCCATCGGCCACCACCACCGCCTGATCGCAAATCGGCAGGGTTTCGTGGACGTGGTGGCTGACGATGATGCTGGTCAGGCCCAGCGTGCGGTTGAGCCGCTGGATCAGGCTCATGATGACGCCGCTGGCAATCGGGTCGAGCCCGGTCAGCGGCTCGTCGTACAGCATCAGCGGCGGATCCAGCGCCAGCGCGCGTGCCAGCGCCACGCGCCGGGCCATGCCGCCGGACAATTCGCGCGGCCACGCATTCGCAGCCGCCAGCAGGCCCACCGCATGCAGCTTCATCCGCACCAGCGCCTGCAATACCGGCTCCGGCAGATCGGTATGCGCGCGCAGCGGCAGCGCCACGTTTTCGGCCACGGACAAATCCGTCAGCAGGCCATTGCCCTGCAACAGCACGCCCAGACCCTTGCGCATCGCAAGCAGCGCGCGATGCCCCGTCGGCACCGGCGCGCCGAACACCTCCACGCGCCCGGCAGCCGGCGGCAATTCACCGGTCAGCGCCGCCAGCAGGGTGGACTTGCCACTGCCCGAAGGCCCCAGCACCGCCGTGATGCTGCCGCGCGGCACCCGCAGTTCCAGCCCGGACAGGATCGTGCGTCCACCGCGGTCCAGGCGAACCGCGTGCAGCTGCACGGCAGGGGCGGAAGGCGATGTCATGGTGGGAAATGGGGAGCGGAAAAAATCGGGTAATGATCGCCCGCGCAAGCTGAATGCGAGCATGAGTCTGAACCGGGCAGTACAGGAATATTACTCCGACTTCGCACATGACATAAGCCGCCACGGTCGCGGCCGGCGAGAACGGCTCCTGCACAATGCAGGTCGATGACTGCCGCCGCGCCCGACTTCCGCCTGTATCACTCCAATGCGCTGGAGGTGCTGGCAGGCGTGCTGTCCGCGCAGTTGAACACGCCGCCGCCGGACGGCGACTGGATGCGCCCGGACATCGTGCTGGTGCCGCAGTTCGCGATGCGCCGCTGGTTGCAGCAATTCCTCGCCAGCCATGCGGGGATCTGCGCCAACCTGCGCTTCCTGACGCCGGGCGAGTTCGTCGATGTGGCGCTTGCAGCCAATCTCGGCCCGGCATCGCAGGCAGATCGCCTGTCGCCGGAGGTATCGCGCTGGCACCTGCTGCGCGCGCTGCACGATGCACCGCCACACGCATACGCGCATTTCCTTGCCGATGCCGATCCACTGCGCACATGGGCGCTGGCCTGCGGCCTGGCCGACAGCTTCGAGAAATACCAGGCGTGGCGACGCGACCTGCTGCTGCGCTGGGAAGCCGGCGCGGAGCCCGATGACGCGCAGGCGCAGTTGTGGCGCACCATCGCCCGCGACCGCGCCCACCGCGCGCGCCGCATCGGCGACTACCTGCTGCGCTTCGGCACGAATGCCGCGCAGACGCCCACGGGCCTGCCACCGCGCCTGTTCGTGTTCGCCTGCCAGAACATGTCGCCCGATGTGTTGCAGGTGATTGCCAGCCAGTCCCGCGCGGGCGAGCAGCACTTCTTCCTGCACGCGCCCAGCAGCGGGTTCTGGAACGAAGCGTTTTCCGCCGGCCTTGGCGACTGGCGCGCGCGCTACACGCCAGCAGATGACGATGCCGTGCTGGATGCCGGCAGCAATCCGCTACTGGCCGCATGGGGCCGCGCCGAACGCGATTTCGTGGCGGCGCTTGCAGGTGGCGAGGCCGTGCACGCGCGGATCGAAGTACCCGCCTTCGCGCAGCCCAGGCGCACGCACCTGCTTGGGCGCATGCAGGCGGACGTGCTCGCCAACCTCGATCCCGCGCGTTCGCAAAAAGACGACACGCACTGGCCGCGCAAACAGGTGGAACGTGGCGACGCCAGCCTGCGCTTCCACGCCTGCCACACCCGCTTGCGCGAAGTGCAGGTGCTGCACGACCAGTTGCGCGCATTGCTGGAAGCCGATCCCGAACTCAACGCCCGCGACATCGCCGTGCTGGCACCGGACATCGACCAGTACGCGCCGCATGTGGAAGCCGTGTTCGGTGGCGCGCTGCGCAGCGCGCGCGAACTGCCGTACACCATCGCCGACACCAGCCCGCTTGCAAGTGCATCGCTTGCCGCTGCCTTCGTGCGCCTGCTCGACCTGCCGGCACGCCCGCTGGCGCTGGCCGAACTGCTCGACCTGCTGGCGGTGCCTGCGCTTGCGCAGCGCTTCGATGCCGACGATGCCGTGCGCAGCCGCCTGCGCACATGGCTGGCGCAGGCCGGTGCGCGCTGGGGCCTGGATGCGGATGAGCGCACGCACCATCACGGCGAAGGCGATGCCTATACCTTCGCATTCGCGGTGGATCGCCTGCTGCTGGGCTATGCCAGCGGCGATGAGGACGACATTGCCGGCATTGCGCCGCTGCCCACGCTGGAAGGCAGCGCCACCGACGCCCTCGACGCGCTGCTGCGCCTGCTTGCCGTGCTGCGCGGTGCAGGCCGCGACATGCGCGAGGACAAATCGCCGCAGGCATGGGCACGCCTGCTGGACGGCCTGCTGCTGGCGCTGTGCGGCGACGAACCGCGCGACCCCGGCGACCGCGCCACCTTGCAGCGCCTGCGCAACGCCATCGCGGCCTTCGCGACGGGCGCCACCATCGCCGGCTTCGATGCACCTGTTGCGCATGCCGTGGTGCGCGCCGAACTGCTGTCGGTATTGACGCAACCCGACGCACGCGCGCCGTTCCTGTCCGGCGGCATCTGCTTCGGGCGGATGGTGCCGATGCGGCTGATCCCGTTCCGCGTCATTTGCCTGCTGGGCATGGACGATGGCGCGTTCCCCGCACGCGATCCGCGTGACCCGCTCAACCGCATCGCCCAATCGCTGGACACCACGGATCGCGAAGTCGGCGATCCTTCGCGGCGTGATGCCGACCGCTACCTGTTCCTGCAACTTTTTTCTTCGGCATCGCATGCCTTCCACGTCAGTTGGCAGGGCTTCGATGCGCGCGATGGCAGCACGCGCGAACCGGCATCGGTGGTGGCCGAACTGCTGGACGTGGCCGCGCGCTATCACGCCGATCACGACGAGGCACGCAAGGCGCTGGTGGTGCGCCATGCCCTGCAACCGTTCTCCCCGGCGGCGTTCGGCGCGGCGCATGCAGACCAGACCGAAGGCGATCCGCGCCGTTTCAGCTTTGATGCGCGCTGGCGCGCGGCGGCAGATGTCACGCCCGGTGCAATGCCGCTTTCGGTATTCGCACCACAACCACTGGCATTGCTCGATGCGGGCGAAGCCGCGCTGTCGCTGGATCACCTGCGCAGCGCACTGAACAAACCACAGGCGTATTGGCTGCGCCACGGCCTGCGCCTGCGGTTGCCGGAAGAAGACGCCGCAACCGACGACCACGAACCGCTCGGCCCGCCCGATGCCCTGCTGCGGCATCACCTGCGCGAACAGCTATTCGCTGTGTGGCTGCACGATGGCGCGCGACCATCGCTGGATGCCCTGCATGCTCGCCTGCTGGCACGCGCACTGGCCGCACCCGGCGCAGACGGACGCATGGCCTTGGCGCAGGTGTTGGACGAAGTCACACCGTTTGCAGAAACAGCGCTGCAGCATGGCTTGGGCGGAACCGGCGGCGCGCAGCCCTACGCGCTCGACCTCGGTGATGCGCACCTGGCCGGCACGCTGAGCGGCCTGCATGCGCGTGGCCTGTTCCGCGCCGCGCTGCGCCCGAAGGGATTGCATGGCGGGCATGTGTTGCGGCATCGGCTGGATGCGCTGGTCGCGGCAACGCAGGGCATCGCATTGCTGGAACTGCATGCCGATAGCGGCGAAGTGACGCTGATCGAATCTCCGCCCGCCGATCCCGCTGCCGCGCGCGCCGCATTGCAGGCGCTGTTCGCCTTGCAGCGGCGAATGGCAGTCGAGCCGATTCCATTCCTGCCGAAAAGCGCATACGCCTTCGTCTCTGCAAAGGACGATACCGCGGGCTTCAAGTTGGCTGCCAATGAATGGCGCGGCGGTTACAGCAACGCCGGCGAACGCAGCGCCGCCACCGCGCTTGCACTGCGCGGACGCGAGCCGTTCGTTGATGGCGGTGACGATGCCGAACAACGCTTCGCCGCATTTGCCCGCGCGATATTCGCCGCCCTGCGTGATGCCGATGCGAGCGCACTGGAGGCATTGTCATGAGCAATGCCGTGTTCGACACCCCACTGGATGCGTGCAGCCTGGTCGAAGCCAGCGCCGGCACCGGCAAGACCTTCGCGCTGGCGGGGTTGTTCGTGCGCGCGGTGATCGAGCGCCGACTTGCGCCGCAGCAAATCCTTGCCGTCACCTTCACCAAAGCCGCCACCCAGGAACTGCGCGCCCGCGTCGCCCTGCGCCTGCAACAGGCGGCGATGCTCGCCGCCGACTGGCAGGCAGACGATCCGCCGGAACGCGAAGGCGACAATGCGGAAACCGCCTTGCTGCGGCGCATGCTGCACACAACGGTTTCGGCGGGCGAATCGCCAATCGCTTTGCGCCTGCGCCTTGCGCGCGCCGCCCGCGATCTTGACCTTGCGCAGATCGCCACCATCCACGGCTTCTGCCAGCGCGTGCTGGCGGAACATGCGCTGGACGCCGGGCAGATGCCGGGCGAAACCGGCATCGAAACCAGCCTCGCCCCCGCGCGTCGGCAACTGGCACTGGCACTGTGGCGCGAATATGCGGGCGATGCCGAACAGGTCGCCTTCCTGCGCCGTCACTTTGGCGATGTTGATGGACTGCGCAAGGCGCTGGGTGATCTGCTGTCGCACGAACCCATGCTGCCGCAAAAACCCGAACGCCTGCCGCCCGATCCAAGGCTGGAAATTGCAGCGGCGTGGCAGGCGCTTTGCCAGCGCTTCGTTGACGCAGGCGATGAAACGCGCGACGCACTGCTGCATGCGATTGCCGCAAAAACACTGAAGAACAACCAGTACAAGCCGGAACACATCGCGTCATTGTGGAACTGGTTTTCCACGCAAGCCCGATCCAGCGAAGCATTCCCGCACGAACTGCACGACAAGCTGGCGAAACTGACGCCAGCAGCACTGCTGGATGGCACCAGCAACGCCGGTGCAGGCAAGACGCCGCAGTCGCTGTTGTTCGATGCCATCGCCGCATTCCTGATGGCGCACGCACCATTCTCCGCGTGGCAGGAAGCCAGCGACCTGCAACGCCTGCACAGCTTCCGTGCGCGTGCAAAACAGCGCAACGACGAACGCAAGGCCGCGCTGCAACTGCGCGACTACGACGACCTGATCGGCGCGCTGCATGCCGCCGTGAAGGATGATGCCACCCGCGCACCGCTGGCCCGCGCCTTGCGCGCGCAGTACCGGCTGGCGCTGGTGGACGAGTTCCAGGACACCGATGCGCGCCAGTGGGAGATCTTCCGCGCGCTGTTCGCCGAAGGCGACGGCGGGCTGGTGCTGGTCGGCGATCCCAAGCAGGCGATCTACCGCTTCCGTGGCGGCGACGTGCATACCTATGTCGAAGCGCGCCAGGTCGTGCAGCGTGATGACATCCGGCTGGAGCGCAACTTCCGCTCGCGCCCGTTGTTGCTGTCTGCCACCAATGCCGTGTTCGCAGGCATGCCGGCGCAAGCGCTGGGCGAAGGCATCGACTTCACGCCTGTGCAGGCAGGCGAAAAAGCGCGCGATGACGACCTGCAATCTGATGGCACACCCGCCGCGCCACTGGCCTTCCACGCGGTGCCGCCGCGCATCGTCGATGGCAAGACGAAAGACTGGACGAAAGACGAATCCATCGAACACGCCGCCGCACTCTGCGCCGAGGCCATCCGCGTGCGTCTGCAACAGGCACGCGACGGTCATCTGCAACGCCGCGACGGCAACCGCCTGCGCCCGCTGGAACCACGCGACTGCGCGGTGCTGGTGCGCACGCATGCAGAAGGCGTGGCCGTGCGCCATGCACTGGCGCAACGCAACGTGCCGGCGGCATCGGTGGATCGCCGCAGCCTGTACGCCAGCGATGAAGCCAGCGAACTGCTGACCCTGCTGCTGGCCCTGCTGCAGCCGGCCGACGCCGCGCGCACCCGCGCCGCGTTGGCAACGCCATTGTTCGGGCTGGACGCCGATGCGCTGGCCGCACTGGCCGATGACGGCGAAACCTTGCGCATCCGTCAGCATGTTTTCAATGACTGGCGCGCGCGCTGGCAAGACCACGGCCCGCAGGCAATGCTGACCGATGTGGTGGCTGCCGAAACCGCGCGCCTGCTGGGCCTCGAAAACGGCGAACGCCGCATCGCCAACCTGCTGCAACTGGGCGAACTGCTGCAACAGGCCGCAACCCGCAGCCTGGGCCTGCAAGGGCAGGTGGACTGGCTGCAAGGCGTGATCGCCAGCCCTGACGACGAGGACGAAGCACAACTGCCGCGCCTGGAATCCGACGCCGACCGCGTGCAAATCATGACCCTGCACAAGAGCAAGGGCCTGGAATTCCCGCTGGTGTTCCTGCCCTTCGTCGGCATCGGGCGCGACGACAAGGTGCCGAAGCTCGCGGTGTTCCACCATCACGGCCAGCGCGTGCGCCAGTGGAAAACAGAACATGTGCATGGCAATGGGCCAACGTGGGATCAAGCCACCACCGCGCACAAGCAGGAAGACCACGCCGAGGACATGCGCCTGCTCTACGTCGGCATCACCCGCGCGCGCGAAGCGCTGTGGCTGTGCGGCGGCGCGCTGGCATCGAACCACAACACCGCGCTGCACCGCCTGCTGGGTGGCAACACACCATCAAGCGAATTGCGTGCCGTGTTGGGCGATCAACTGATGGTCAGTGAAGGTCTGCCGCCCGAACATCCCGCGCGCCTGCCAGTGCAGGCAACACCACACCTGCCGCCTGCGCGCACGCCAACGCGCACACTGCAACGCGACTGGTGGATGCACAGCTTCAGCCAGCTGCATCGGCAAGCCCCGCACGGCCAGCACGCACTGCACGACGAAACCCCGGCGGATGACGAACGCGATGCACTGCCGCCGCTGCCCGCCGCTGACCCGCGTTTTGCAGGCGCGCGCTTCGGCAACGTGCTGCACCACGCGCTGGAGCATGCGGATTTCAATGCATGGCGCGAAGGCGACGATATTCCGGGCAGCCAGCACGACATCGTGCTGCGCGCCTTTGCTGCGTTCGGCTATCGCGATGACGAAGCGCGCGAAGGCCTGCCGCTGATCGCACCGCTGATCGCGCGCACCTTGCAAGCGCAGGTGCCCGGCATCGATGGCAACCGCTTCCGCCTGTGCGACCTCGACCCGCGCGCGCGCCTCGACGAAATGGAGTTCCACTTCGCCCTGCGCGGTACCCGCGTGGACGAACTGCTGGCGGTGCTGCACGCACATGGCGTGCTGCCGCATCGCCACGGCTTCGGCGCATGGCAGGCGCTGTCCGGGCTGATGACCGGCAAGATCGACCTGACCTGCCGCATCGATGGCCGGTTCTACGTGATCGACTACAAGACCAACCGCCTGCCCGCCTACGACGCGCCCGCGCTGGCGCAGGCCATGCAGGATGCCGAATACGACTGGCAGGCGCTGCTGTACGCGGTGGCCCTGCAACGCTGGCTGCGCGCGAAACTCGGCCGCGATTACGACTTCGCCCGCCACATTGGCGGCGTGCGCTACCTGTTCTGTCGCGGGCTGGATCCCGCGCAGCCGGGGCACGGCATGCACGCACTGCCGTTCACGCGCGAGCTGGTCGATGCGGTGGATGCCGTGCTGGCCACACCACTGCCAGGGGCAACGCAATGAACCTGCTGCGCAGCCTCCGCGAAACCGGCGCATTGCGCGCAGTCGATCTGGCGCTGGCCGATACCTTGCGCCGCCTTGATCCCGACACGACCGATCTGGTGCTGGCCGCTGCCGCGCTGGCATCGCTGGCGGTGACGCAAGGCCATGCCGCTTTTGATCTCACTCGCCCGCAGTTGCTGGTCGATGCCGCACTGCCGTGGCCGGATGCCGTTGCGTGGTCGCAAACACTTGCGGCATCGCGCTGGGTCGCAACGCCGGCATCGTCGAAAGACGAAGCAGAGGCCGCGCCGCTCGTCCTGGAAAACAATCTGCTCTACCTGCGCCGCTACCGCGAATACGAACGCCGGCTGGCGCTGCATCTGCATCGCATCGCATCGCATGCCATTGAAGGCGACGGCAACGCCATTGCACCGTTGTTCGCAACACTCTTCCTTCTCCCGCTTGCGGGAGAAGATGCCCAACGGGCGGATGAGGGCGCTTCCGAAGACCGCCAGGCCCGCGCCGCCACGCTGGCCCTGCATTACGCGCTGCTGCTCGTCACCGGTGGCCCCGGTACCGGCAAGACCACCACCATCACGAAGCTGCTGGCACTGCGCATCGCACAGGCGCAGCACGCTTGCAAACCACTGCCGCGCATCGCGCTGGCCGCGCCCACTGGCCGCGCCGCCGAACGCATGGCCGAAAGCCTGCGCAATGCCACATCAAAAATGGCCGCGCTTGGCATCGATGATGCCGTGCTTGCTGCATTGCCCAGCGGCGCCAGCACCCTGCACCGCCTGCTCGGCACCATCCCCGACTCCCCGCGCTTTCGCCACCACGCCGGCAACCCGTTGCCATTCGACATCGTGGTGGTCGATGAAGCATCGATGGTCGATCTGCCGCTGATGTGCAAACTGGCGGATGCCGTTGCCGACGGCGCGCAACTGATCCTGTTGGGCGATCCCGATCAGTTGCCTTCGGTGGAAGCCGGTGACGTGCTGGCGTCGATACTTGATGCAGCGAGTGATGACGAATCGCCATTCCCCGCCCGCCGCATCCACCTGCTGCGCGGTTATCGCCAAAGCGAAACCCTGCACCTCGCCCCGCTGGCCGACGCCGTGCGCAGCGGCGATGCCGCCGAAACCCTGCGCCTGCTGCGCAGTGCCGAACTGCCCGGCATCCATTTCCATGAACACATCGATGACCCGTTGCACGCGCGCGGCATCGACCTGCTTGCACACTGGCGCACGCTCGCCACGCAGGCAGACCCCGCCCGTGCATTGCAGCAGGCAAGTGGACTGCGCCTGCTCACCGCCCTGCGCGAAGGCCCGCACGGCGCACGCGGCCTCAACGCCCGCATCGAAGCGCAACTCGCAAGCCGCCGCATCGGCAGCCCGCCCGCATGGTTCCCCGGTCGCCTGCTGCTGATCGCCGAAAACAGCTACCGCCACGGCCTGTTCAACGGCGACATCGGCATCTGCCTGCCGGATGCCGACGGCACGCAACTGGCATGGTTCCCCGGCGGCAGCGATGGCGTGCGCGCCTTCCACCCCGCTGCACTGCCCGCGCATGAAAGCGCCTTCGCCATGACCGTACACAAGGCACAAGGCAGCGAACACGACACGGTCTGGCTGCAACTCCCCCGCGCCGACAGCCCGGTACTCAGCCGCGAACTGCTCTACACCGCCATCACCCGCGCACGTTCCGCATTGCATATCGCAGGCAGCGCGCAGGTGATCGAAACCGCGCTGTCACGCCATGCCAGCCGGGTGTCGGGGTTGGGGTGGAGGTTGGGGCAACCCGTAGTTAGATCTTGATGACTCAAGGTTAGACTGCATTGGAGGCTTTGATGAGCGTTGATCTTCTCGTGGCTTTTGTGAGCCTCACTCTTTCCATCATTTTTTGGTGGAATGCTCGCCAACAAGCCGTGGCTGCCGAACGAACGTTGCAGGAGGTTAAGTCGCAGATCATCGGGTGGCAGAACGAGCTCAACAACACCGCTATTGCGATGCTCTCTTCGCGCCCAGAGATGATCGCAATGCGTACGTCACTTGCTGATGCGGATGCATCTTCCGGATTCACTAAGAAGATGGCTGACTTGGTTGATCGTCTTTCCATGTCAAACGATCCAGAAAAAGCCGAGCTCGTTCGGACCTTGCTCACCCACCACGCAACAATATGTTCTTGAGCGGCAGCGCATTGGCATGAACGCTGCCGTGTTACGCACTGAATGATTAGATATAGATAGCCATCACCTCGCGCTGTGCGGACGAAGGGCTAGTCATGAGATCGAAGACCTGGAGTAAAGTGCGAAACCAGGCCGCACAGGAACGGGCTTCAGGAGTCTGATTGATGTCAATTGAACTCTCGCAACTCTTGGTTTCGATCCTCGGCGTGGTGATTGCCGCAGTTGGTCTTCCCTTCGTTTACTTGCAGCTGCGGAACCTGAATCAGTCGATCAGGGTTGCTAGTCACGCTGCGATTTATGAGCAGGCATCTGGCTTCCGTAGCCATCTCGTTGCGCATCCGCATCTTCGCAAGTACATCTTCGATGGGGTGGAACTCCTGCCCAGAGACCCGGACTACGACCAGGCTCTAACGCTAGCCGAGATGTTTTTGAACTATCTCGAGCACATCGCCGTGCTCGAGAAAAACTTTGGGCATGAAAACAAGCCAGCGCTTGACGCATTTGTCACTTCGGCCCTGAAGCGGGGCCCAATCTTGCGGGTGCATTTGGCTGACAACCCGGAACTCTACTCGGACGCGCTACGGCGCTTCTGTCACGTATGACAATGGAATTACACCGGATGCGGTTCGCTGAATGTGACCTCTCGTGCTGGGCGAGTTCGGTGCGCTGGAAAGCGCAGGCATGGCGCAGCGCGTCGCGTGGACTGCGGCCGTGGCACGCACCGCCGAGGGCTACGGCTTCGGCTGGAGCTATTGGCAATTCGATTCCGATTTCGTGCTGTGGGACATGCAGGCCGACGGCTGGGTCAAACCCATTCATGACACGCTGGTACCGGCGGTGGCGCAATGAGTCCTGAGCCTTCATCCCCGATCCGCTTCAAGGCCACGCTGCTGCGCCCGGCCATGCCGAAGAATGCGACGTGGCGTTTCCTGCGGCTGCCCAAATCCGCGAGCGCCAGGCTGCCATCGCGCGGCATGGTCAGCGTGGAGGGCATGTTCGCGGGGCAGCCGTTCAAGGCAACGCTGGAACCGGATGGCGAGGGCAGTCACTGGTTGAAGGTGCCGCGCGCATTGCATGAAGCAGCGGGCATCGAAGCCAGTGACACGGTGGCACTTGAAATAGCGCCAGCTGCGAAGGAGCCGGAGCCCAGGCTGCCGCCCGACCTGCGCAAAGCGCTGGCGGGCGCGCCCGCCGCACTGGCCCAATGGAAGACGATCACCGCTGCTGCACGCCGCGATTTCATCCAGTGGTTGAGTACGGCGAAACAGGTGGATACCCGCGCCCGTCGCATCCGCAATGCCTGCGACATGCTGGCCGCAGGCAAGCGACGGATCTGCTGCTTTGACCGCTCCGGCATCTACAGCCGCGGCAACATCGGTGCGCCGGAAGCGGCGCGCGATTGAGCCCGCTTGCTGCATTTTTTGTTTTTCGCAGCACCACAAACAAAACGGGCAGGCGATCATCGCCTGCCCGTTCGCGTCCTTGATGGTGCGTGTATTGAATGGCGCGTGTTGCCTCAGCCGGCCTTCTTCGCATCCACCCAAAGCGCCACGCGCTTTTCCAGCAGATCCAGCGGCAGCGCGCCTCCACCCAGTACGGCGTCGTGGAAGCCCTTGATGTCGAACTTGTCGCCAAGCTCGGCTTCCGCGTTCTTGCGCAGCTGCTGGATGCGGATCATGCCGATCTTGTACGCCGTGGCCTGGCCGGGCGTGACCAGATAGCGCTGGATTTCGGATTTGATCGCGGCATCCGGCACGGAACTGTTCGCGCGGAAGTAATCCACCGCCTGCTGCTCGGTCCAGCCCTTGGCGTGCAGGCCGGTATCCACCACCAGACGAATCGCGCGCCACATCTCGGACATCAAGCGGCCATATTCGGAATACGGATCCTTGTAGGTGCCCGGCATTTCTTTCGCCAGTGATTCCGCATACAGCGCCCAGCCTTCCACATAAGCGGTATCGAATGCCTGCGTGCGGAAGGTGGGAATGCCGGTGAGTTCCTGCGCGATGGAAATCTGCATGTGATGGCCGGGCAAGCCTTCGTGATAGGCGATGACTTCAAGCTCGGTCTTGGGCATCGCGTTCATGTCGGACAGATGCGCGTAATAGATGCCGGGACGCGAGCCATCTGGCGTGCCGGGGTAGTAATGCTGCGCCGCGCCGTCCTGCTCGCGGAAGGCTTCCACGCGCTTGACCACAAGATCAGCCTTGGGCAGCAGGCCAAAGTAATTGGGCAACTGCTTCTTGATGTTGTCGATGGCCTTGCTGGCATCATCGATATAAGCCTGCCGGCCCGCGTCGGTGTTGGGATACAGGCGCGCCTTGTCCGCCTGCACATGCTTGAAGAAGGCTTGCAGGTCACCCTTGAAGCCGACCTGTTCCTTCACCTTTTCCAGTTCACCGCGCAGGCGCGCCACTTCGGAAAGGCCGAGTGCGTGGATTTCCTCGGCGGTCATCGCGGTGGAGGTGTTCACCTTCAACTGATGCGCGTAGTAATCCGCACCATTTGCATGCGTGCTGCCAACGCCGCTGGCGTTTTCTGCCGCCTTCGGCAGTTCCTCGGTGGCGAAGGCGATCACGCGCTCGTAGGCCGGCTTGACCTGTTCCAGCAGGGCCGTGCGCGCCTGCGCCTTCAGTTCGGCGGCGCGCTCCGCGCTGATCTTGCCGTCCTTCGCCAGTGCATCGGCCTTGGCCTGCGCATCGGCCCACAGCGCGCAGTCCTTGCCGCCATCGAACGGCGCGCCGGTGATGACCTTCTTCGACTGGTCGATCACACCCTCATAGGCGAACTTCGGCGGGCGGTTGCCCTTGGCGACGGACGCGCGCGCGATGTCCAGCGCCTGGTCGAAGGCAGTGCCGATCTTGCCGAGGCGCGTGACGTAGGCCAGGTAATCCTTCTCGTCATCGACCTTGTGGAAATTGATGAGGAAGGTGGGCGCGTAGCTCTGCACACCACTCATCTGGTTGAACGGATAGCCGTTGTGCAGAAAGGCGATGCCATCGCGGCTGCGCTCGTACTGCTGCTTCCACAAGTCCCACGACAGCTGCGTCTCCGCATCCAGCTTGTTGCGGTCGAAGCTGGTTTCCATCTCCTTCACCGTGGCTTCCAGCCATGCCAGTTGCTTGCGCTGGCCGGCTTCGGACAGGTCATCGATCTGGTCGTACAACTCCTTGCGGCCCAGCATGGTCAACTGCATCGGGCTGAACTGCAGTTGTTCCTCGTATTTCTTGTTGAACCATGCATTGAGGCGGGCGGATTCGGCCTTGACCTGTTCCGCGCTGGCGGCAACGGTGGTCTTGTTGGCGGAATCACCGCTGGTGTTGGAACAGGCAGTCAGGCCAAGGCCCAGCGTGATGGCGAAGGCAAGGGTGCTGCGAAGCAGGAGCGGGGACATCGGACTTCCTCGGAAAGGGGTGGCCTGCCGATTGTGTGCCTTGTCGCGCCAACCTGCCTATGCGGATGGTCACATGGGCCACATCGATGGACGCGCTAACATGCATGCCCCGTTTTCGCTCCGGAGCCGCCATGTCCGACGACAGCCGCCACAACGTCACCCGCCAACAGGCCGAAGACGCCGTGCGCACGCTGCTGCGCTGGTCTGGCGACGATCCGACGCGCGAAGGCCTGCTGGACACGCCCAAGCGCGTGGTCAAGGCCTACGAGGACTGGTTCAGCGGCTACGCGCTGGACGCCGACGACTACCTGCAGCGCACCTTCGAGGAAGTGGCCGGCTACGACGAGATGATCGTGCTGCGCGACATCGAGTACGAAAGCCATTGCGAGCACCACATGGCGCCGATCATCGGCAAGGTACACATCGGCTACCTGCCGGACGGCAAGGTGGTCGGCATCAGCAAACTGGCGCGCGTTGTCGAGGCCTATGCCCGCCGCTTCCAGGTGCAGGAAAAGATGACCGCGCAGATCGCCGGCTGCATTCAGCGCGCGCTGCAGCCGCGCGGCGTGGGCGTGGTGGTGGAGGGCGCGCACGAATGCATGACCACGCGCGGCATCCACAAGCGCGGGGTGTCGATGGTGACCAGCAAGATGCTGGGCAGCTTCCGCGAGGACGCGCGCACCCGCGCCGAGTTCCTGCAGTTCATCGACGTGGGGCCGGGGCGCTGACCGCGCACGTCACTCCCGCGCACCACCACCGTCACTCCCGCGAAGGCGGGAGTCCATGGACGTTGATTTTCTCGCCTTGCTGATCGGATTTAACCCGGATAATATTTGCCTTCGCTTTCAGGAGGCCTGCCCGTGTCCACCCCGTCCCTGCGCTGCACCGCCTTCTCCGGAACGCACCGGATCGCCAGCGGCGAACTGCGCCACGTGGCGATGAAGGCCAAGCAGGCGTTCGACCTGCATCCCGATCGGCCGGTGCGGGTGTTCGACGATGCCGATGGCCGCAACGTGGAACTGCCGCTGGAACTGCCAGCAGGTGAGCTGCTGCGACGCCTGTCGCTGCCACTTGATGCATTGGCCGGCGACGATGCGCGCCCCGCACCGCCGCGCAGGCCAGGTCGCCCGAAGCTGGGCGTGGTGGCGCGCGAAGTGACCCTGCTGCCGCGCCATTGGGACTGGCTGGCCGCGCAACCCGGCGGTGCTTCGGTGGCGCTGCGCAAGCTGGTGGAGGACGCGCGCCGCGTGCATGCCGACGACGACCGCCGCCGCGCAGCACAGGAAGCCGCGTTCCGTTTCATGCAGGCGATGGCGGGCGACGAAGCGGGCTTCGAGGACGCCGCACGCGCATTGTTCGCCGGCGATGCCGCGCGCTTCGAGGAACACATCGCACGCTGGCCGGACGACGTGCGCGAACATGCGTCATGGCTGGCGACGGATGCGTTTGCGGTGTGAGCCGCGACCACATGATCTTCCAAAGGAAACACGCTTGAACACCACCCCCAATCCCGGCGCGCGCAAGGCCGCGCTCGCCTTCATCTTCGTCACCGTATTGATCGACGTGCTGGCGTTCGGCGTCATCATCCCGGTGCTGCCGCACCTGGTGCAGCAGTTCGTGGGTGGCGACATCTCCACGGCGGCGTACTGGACGGGTGTGTTCGCGTTTTCGTTCTCGCTCGTGCAGTTCTTTGCTGCACCGATTCAGGGCGCGCTGTCCGACCGCTTCGGGCGCAGGCCGGTGATCCTGCTGTCCTGCCTCGGGCTGGGTGTCGATTTCGTGTTCATGGCGCTTGCGCCGTCGCTGGCGTGGCTGTTCGCGGGGCGCATCATCAGTGCGTTCACATCGGCCAGCTTCACCACGGCCAATGCCTACATCGCCGACGTGACCGCGCCGGAACAGCGTGCAAAGAGCTTCGGCATGATCGGCGCGGCGTTCGGGCTGGGTTTCATCGTTGGCCCATTGATCGGCGGCGTGCTTGGCGACATCGACCACCGCCTGCCGTTCTGGTTCGCGGCGGTGCTTGCACTGCTGAACTTCTGCTACGGCCTGTTCGTGCTGCCGGAATCACTGCCGCCGCAGCGGCGCACGCCTGCGTTCGACTGGCACCACGCCAAACCGATGGGCGGGGTAAAACTGCTGCTGGAATACCCGCGCATCTGGGGATTGGTGGCGGTGGTGTTCATCGCCAACTTCGCGCATTACGTGTACCCCAGCACCTTCGTGCTGTTTGCCGATGCCGCCTACGGCTGGAAGGAAAAACAGGCCGGCTACGTGCTGGCGGTGGTCGGCGTGCTCAGCGTGATCGTCAATGTGGCATTGGTGGGCAGGCTGGTGAAGCGGCTTGGCGAGCGGCACGCATTGCTGTTTGGCCTGCTCTGCGGCGCGGGCGGCTTCATGGTGTATGGACTGGCCGGCACTGGCTGGATGTTCATGATCGGCCTGCCGATCAGCGCGCTATGGGCGATTGCCGGGCCATCCACGATGTCGCTGATTACCCGACAAGTGCCACCGGATACACAGGGCCGCATCCAGGGCGCATTGAGCAGTCTGGTGTCACTGGCCGGCATCGTGGCACCCGCCTTGTTCGCGGGTGCGTTCGGCTTTTTCGTTGGCCCGCATGCGCCGGTGCGCATGCCCGGCGTGGCCTTCCTGATCGCATCCGTGCTGTTGCTGATCGCCGCCTTCGTGGCATGGCGTCATACCGATGCCGCCCACCTGCCGGTGGACGCGCCGCAGGCGGATGAGCCTGCGGCCTGAATCATCGCGGCATCAACCGCAGCCGATGCGTTCGATGTTGCCGTTGACGTCCAGATAGACATTCAGGCGACCGGCCAGGTATTCCATCGTCACCGCCTGCGCGGCCTTGATGGTGCGCACGGTGGTGGCACCGGCGGCAGCGCGCGCGGCTTCGACATTGGCGGCATCGCCCGTCTTGCCAACAAAAGCATGGGTGGCATCGGCATTGCAGCTGCCGGCAGCGGCATCGGCCATGGTCGGCTGGTCAGCGGTGCTGGCACAGGCGCCCAGCGCAAACAGGATGGGCATCAAAACAAGCATGTTGCGACGCATGGCGTTCTCCTTCGTTGATTTCGAACACCATATCGGATGCAGGGTGAAGGCTATGTCCATGGCTTCCGGCAGGGGCATGCGCGGCGCGGCCCGCTAGGATGGGCGCATTGCCCGAACCCGGAGTTGCCCATGCCGCACCGTCGCCTGCTGCCTCTTGCCCTGTTCCTGCTGCTTGCCGGTGGCGCACATGCGCAACAGGCATCATCCATCCCGCCGCCGCAGGACATCGACTATCCGGGCACGATCAAGCTGGAGGTCGATGCCACCAATCTTGCGCAGCGCATCTTCAAGGTGAAGCAGACCATTCCGGTCAAGCCGGGCCCGCTGACCCTGCTGTATCCGATGTGGGTGCCAGGCGGGCATACGCCACGCAATCCGCTGGACAAGATCGCCGGTATTACCTTCATGGCCAACGGCAAGAAACTGGACTGGAAGCGCGACCCGCTGGATGTTGCCGCCTTCCATGTTGTCGTGCCCGAGAACGCAAGCGAACTGATCGCGCAGTTCGATTACCTCACGCCCACCGGCAGTGGCCAGGGCCGGGTGGTGATGACGCCGAACATGCTCAACCTGCAATTCATCGCCGCCGCGCTGTATCCGGCAGGCCATTACATCAGCCGGATCACCTTCGACCCGCGCGTCACCTATCCCGCTGGCTGGACTGCGTTCACCGCGCTGCATGAGGAAGGCCGCAACGGCAACACCATCGACTACAAGGATGTGCCCTTCGACATCCTCGCCGACTCGCCGGTGTACGCCGGTCGCCATGCGAAGAACATCGACCTGACGCCGGCAGGCAGCACCGTGCCGGTGAAGCTGGGCGTGGTCGCCGATGCGCCGAAATATCTGGAAGCCAAGCCGAAGCAGGTTGACATCCACAAGGCGATGGTCGCGCAGGCGTTGAAGTTGTTTGGCGCGCAGCATTACGACCACTACCAGTTCCTGTTCTCGCTGTCCGCGCAGATGGGCGGCAATGGGCTTGAACACCAGCGCTCCAGCGAAAATGGCGTTGGCACCGATTACTTCACGAGCTGGAACGAGAAGGCCGGCTTCACCGACCTGCTGGCGCACGAGTTCGTGCATTCGTGGAACGGCAAGTACCGTCGCCCGGCGGATCTGTGGACGCCGAACTTCAACGTGCCGATGCAGGACAGCCTGCTGTGGGTCTATGAAGGCCAGACCCAGTACTGGGGCAACGTGCTGGCCGCGCGCAGCGACATGCGCCCGCTGGATGCCGCGCGCGATGCACTGGCGCTGGTTGCCGCCACCTATGCCGACAACCGCCCCGGCCTGCAATGGCGCAACGTGCAGGACACCACCAACGACCCGATCATCGCCGCGCGCGCGCCACGCGCCTATCGCAACTGGCAGATGAGCGAGGACTACTACCGTGGCGGCGAGATGATCTGGCTGGAAGCCGACGCGCTGATCCGCAGCAAGACCGGCGGCAAGAAGTCGCTGGATGATTTCGCCCGCGCCTTCTTCGGCATCAATGATGGCGAATGGACGGTGCAGAACACCTACACCTTCGACACCGTGATAGCCACGCTGAACGGTGTGGTCGCGCATGACTGGACGACCTTCCTGCGCGAACGGCTGGACGGCAAGCGCGGCATCACCGGCGGCATCGAGGCCAGCGGCTGGAAGCTGGTGTACAAGGATGAGCCGAGTGCCTATGCCAAGGCGCAGGGCAGCGTGGCGGGCGACTACGTCTATTCCCTTGGCCTGAGTCTTGGCAAGGATGGCAGCATCAACGACGTGCGCTGGGACAGCCCCGCCTTCAATGCCGGCATCGGCACCGGCATGTTGATCGTGGCGGTGAACGATGCCGCGTATTCCGATGATGCGATGAAGGACGCCATCGACACCGGCAAGAACGGCACCCCGATCCGCCTGCTGGTGAAGGACTTCGACCGCTACCGCACGCTCCAGATCGACTATCGCGGTGGCCTGCGCTATCCGCATCTGGAACGCATCGAAGGCAAGCCGGATTATCTCACGCCGATTTTGACGGCACGCAAGTAAGTGCAGCGCCGCACTCCCGGGATCGACGCGCATGGGAAAAGCATCGGCACTTTGACACGGAACATCTCCTGTACCAATATTTGGTACAGGAGGAGCGCTTATGGCCAGAAATACCAGCGTCAGTCTGGGCGACCACTTCGAGCAGTTCATCGCCGGACAGGTGGATAGCGGGCGATACGGCTCGGCCAGTGAGGTTGTGCGGGCAGGTTTGCGTCTGCTGGAGACGAACGAAAGCAAGCTTGAAGCGCTGCGCAGTGCATTGAAGGCCGGCGAGCGAAGTGGTCGCGCCCATTACAGCCTTGAATCGCTCATGGCCGGGATGGACGCAGAACGTAAATGAGTGGTTTCGACCTGACCAGACTCGCTCAGGAGGATCTGAAGGCGATTGCACGGTTTACAGAGGAACGATGGGGCGTTCGCCAGCGCAACGCATACCTGAAGGAAATGGATCGGGTATTTCGCGGCTTGGCGAACAATCCGCTGCTTGGCCGTTCCTGTGATGAAGTGCGCGCGGGTTACCGCAAGCTCCCGCACGGTGGTCACGTCATCTATTACAGGCAAATGCAAGATGGCCTGCTGCTGATTGTCCGCATCCTGCACATGGCGATGGATGCGGCTTCACAGATGGACACCTGACGATCAATGCCGCAGGTACCGAGCTTGCTCGGTACTGGGCAATGCAATGGCTCAAGCCGCCTGCACGATCCGCAACGGGTTGTCCCACTCCTTCAGCAACGCCGCTTCGCGCGCCTTGGCCTTGTGCAGGTGCGCTTCCTTGACGTGGCCGTAGCCGCGGATGTGCTCGGGGATGCTGGCGATGTCGGCGGCCAGGTCGGCATTGCCGGCATCCAGCTTGTCCAGCAGGCTGGTGACGGTCTTTTCGTATTCGCCGATCAGCGCGCGTTCGCTGCGGCGTTCGGCGGTGTAGCCGAACACGTCCAGCGGCGTGCCGCGCAGGCCGCGCAGTTTTGCCAGCACGCGGAAGGCGGTGAACATCCACGCGCCGTATTCCTTCTTCTGCAACTGGCCCTGCGCGTTCTTTTTTGCCAGCAGCGGCGGCGCAAGATGGAAGCGCAGGGTGAAGTCGCCTTCGAACTGCTGTTGCAGGCGGTGCTTGAACTCGCCGCTGGTGTACAGGCGCGCGACTTCGTATTCGTCCTTGTAGGCCATCAGCTTGAAGAAGTAGCGCGCCACCGCTTCGGACAATGCGGTGGAGCCCGGCACCTTCGCGGTTTCCGCCGCGCGCACCTTCGCCACGAAATCCGAATAGCGCTTCGCGTAGCCGGCGTTCTGGTAATCGGTGAGGAAGGCGACGCGGCGGGCGATGACTTCATCCAGCGAACGCGACAGCCGCTCGTCATCCAGCGGCAGGAAGGCGACTTCGCCGGTTCCCGATGCCGGCACGTAACGCAGTTCATCCGCCGCACGCAGGTCGGCGGTGTGCGGGTTCAGGCCGGATTCCGCGCCTTCGTTCGGCGTTGCGCCCAGCAGCGGCAGCGCGCGCGGCGTGGCCTCGGCAGCGGTAGGCGCGTTGCGCACGATGCCGGCGGCTTCGACCACCGCATCCATGTCGATCACCGCCAGCCGGCCCCACGCGAACGCAGTCTTGTTCATTTCAACGGCAGCGCCATTGAGTTCGATCGCGCGCATCAATGCGTCGAACGAAATCGGCACCAGACCTTGCTGCCACGCATAGCCCAGCATGAACAGGTTGGCGGCGATGGCATCGCCCATCAGCGCCGTGGCGATGTGGGTGGCGTCGATCTGCAGCGGCGCTTCACCATCCAGCGCAGTGCTCACCGCCTTCACGATGTCGGCAGCGGGGAACTGCATGTCCGGGCGGGTGGTGAAGGTGCCGGGCATCGCCTCGTATGTGTTCATCACCACGGTGCTGCGCTCGGGGCGAATCTTGGACAGCACCCAGTAGTCGTTGACCACTACCATGTCGCAGCCCAGCACCAGGTCGGCCTCGCCTGCGGCGATGCGCACGGCGTGGATGTCGGCCGGCGTGCGCGCGATGCGGATGTGCGTGGTCACCGCGCCGCCCTTCTGCGCAAGCCCGGTCTGGTCAAGCACGGTTGCGCCCTTGCCTTCCAGATGGCCGGCCATGCCCAGCAGCGCGCCGATGGTGACAACGCCGGTGCCACCGACGCCGGTGATGAGGATGTTCCAGGGCTGCGACAGGTCACTGCGCACGGCGGGCATCGGCAGGTTTTCCAGCCGCTCGGCGGCATTGGCTTTCTTGCCCTTGCGTGGCTTGCCACC
>NZ_JASGED010000003.1:0-8257 GCF_047606765.1 Thermomonas sp.
CAGCGCTGGACAGCTTCCAGGTGATGTTCGGTGAGGAGCGCGTGCCGCTTGACGCGCTATGACCAAATCAAGTTACACAGTTTGTTTGACAGACCCTCACGATGAGTAGATACGGCACGGTACGACATGGCGTCCTCGAAAAAACACTTGTCATTCTGATCACTGCTGGAATCGTTGTCGGGGTCAACGCAGAGGATCCTCCGGTCAACCTTCCTCCTATCAGAGGTGTTCCCAGTGACTCAGGCAATGATGTGCTTTGTTATGGCTACGCATGCGCCGAAATTCTGGATGAGATGTTCATAGAATGGCAATTTGACTGGACGATGTCAGACGAACCCGTTCCGCCTTTTTACGAAGTCGACAAGTCCGAATTCTGCTCGAAGCTGAAAAGCAACCAGCCTGTAGGCTGCAACTTCACGTCACCGCCATCCACCCCAGATACAGACTCGGATTGGAGACCAAACGGGTGTGGCACCTCTTGGGAAGTGCAGCAAGCAATGAACGTTGCAATAAATTTGCTTATCCCCAACGGATTCTCCGGGGACTATGACAGTCCCTATGCAGGCGTTTCATTTACAGCCCAATGCGATACGCACGATCGGTGTTATGGACTCGGATTTGACAAAAGCAACTGCGATCTCGACTTTCGAGAGAACATGATCGACAAGTGCTATTCAGTTGCTTCTGATCTCAATACTTGCTTGGGTTTGGCCGGCATTTACCACGGAGCTGTGGCTTCAACCACAGCCGGCCAGAATGCGTTCGCGGAAGCTTTCAATCAGCATACATGCGCCGTATGGGCAAAAGACATGAAAGTAAACGAGTGCAGCCCATGACACATTTTATTCGAAATTTTTCTGCATCTTTGGCGATTACCATGGGCTTGTTCGGCTGCGAAGGCGACCCTGCCACAGTCGAACCCACGCATGAGAAGGCAGCATCTCCGCAGACCTCACCCTCAGATTCAAGCTCATCCGCGCCAGCGCGAGTTGCAGCAGCGCAGATGGTTTTTGATGCCTCTGACGAGGGAGCATCACTAGTCAGCCTCGGAATCCCGAGCAAAGCCACGGCGGCATACTATCGCTCACTTCCCAACGACCTTCTTGCTGCTCGCGCGAAATCAGGGGAAGTGATGGCAAAGGCTTTCCTAGTCGAACGATTGGCCATGGATGGATTGACTTTGCAGAGAGCGCGCAAGAAGAACGGTCGCCTTCCGAACAATATTAGCGATGCTGACCTTGTGGCCGACCTTGGCCGAATTAGCATGGAACTGGCCCCGCTTCTCCAAGACACCAACAATGCTTTCGCAGCCTACCTTTGGGGCATGTATATGTCGGCAGCCAGTTATGAGGGCGCTTACGAACCGATCGTTGCAGGTATTCGCTTGGCTGGACTACGCGGCGACCCTCGGGCTTCCGAGATCGAACAGCAATTTCTGACTCAACATCCAGGGCTTGATGCTTCGCTGATTGAGAACCATTTCGAGCGGGGCCGTCGCGAACTGATCCGATAGAGACCAAATCACCAATCGCATGCAGGCTTTGTAGATTCCGTCATATACAAAACTGTGGCCGGCAGCATTCGTCAACATAACCAGCGTAGCCCGAACTGGTCGCCCAGATGCCCCAGCAGCGCGGGTTTGACCGCATCCAGCGAAGACGGCCCGCCAAGATCCTGCAACGCCACCACCTGCAGGCCGGCATAGCCGCAGGGGTTGATGCGCTGGAACGGGCCGACGCATTCGGCGGTGATGTTGAAGGCCAGCCCGTGGAAGGTGCAGCCACGGCGCACGCGGATACCGAGCGAAGCGATCTTGGCACCGGCCACATAGACGCCCGGCGCGCCGTCCTTGCGCGCGGCTTCGATGTTCCAGTCGGCAAGCGTGTCGATGATGGCCTGCTCGATCTTGCAGACGTAATCGCGCACGCCGATCTTCAACCGTTTCAGGTCGAGCAGCGGATAGGCCACGATCTGGCCGGGGCCGTGGTAGGTCACCTGCCCGCCGCGATCCACATGGATGACCGGGATGTCACCCGGCATCAGCACATGCTCGGGCTTGCCGGCCTGCCCGAGGGTGAAGACCGGCGCGTGTTCGACAAGCCAGAGTTCGTCCTGCGTGTCATCGCCGCGCGCATCGGTGAAGGCCTGCATCGCCCGCCAGACGGGTTCATACGGTTGCCGGGCGAGGTCGCGAAGGATCGCGGTGCGCCCCTCATCCGCCTTCGGCACCTTCACCCCGCAAGCGGGGAGAAGGGAAATACTGTTCACAGCGTCCACTTCACTTCCGGGTGGTCGCGCAGCGCCTGGTGGGCGCGGTCGTATTCCTCGCGCGAACTGGCGCGGAAGGCGATCCGCACCGAGACGTACTTGCCACTGGACGAATGCCGCCAGTTGACGGTTTCGTGCATCACTTCGATACCGGCAGCAGCAAGATGCTGCGGCAATACCTGTTCCAGATGCCGGTCGGCGGCACCCATCGCCGACAGCTCGAAGGTGCCGGGGAACTGGAAACCGTGGTCGGGATTGTCGGAATGGATGTTCATCGCGGGGATTATCCGCCCTGCGCCGGGCAATCCCAAGCCCGGCCGCAACGCAAAGGGCCGGCTTTCGCCGGCCCTTTGTCATGGTGCTGCAATCGCGGATCAATCCGCCTGCCACCACATCAGCAGATCGTGCCACAGGCGCTTGAAGAAACCGGCTTCCTCGACATCGGCCAGTGCCACCAGCGGTGCCTGCGCGATCACCTTGCCTTCCAGCGCGACCTTCACCGTGCCGAGCTTCTGGCCCTTGCTGATCGGCGCGACCAGCGACTTGGGCAGGTCCATTGTGGCCTTCAAGCGGTCGTACTTGCCACGCGGGGTGGACACCAGCAGCGGCTGGGCCACGCCCACCGCCAGACTGTTGGCCTTGCCCTTCCACACCTTGGGTGCGGCCAGCGATTTGCCGGCTTCGTACAGGCGGTGGGTTTCGTGGAAGCGGAAGCCCCAGTTGAGCAGCGCCTGCACATCCACCGCGCGCTGGTTCTCGCTGGTGCTGCCCATCACCACGCCAATCAGGCGCTGGTCGCCACGCTGGGCCGAGGCCAGCAGGCAATAGCCGGCGCTGGAGGTGTGGCCGGTCTTGATGCCATCGACCGACGGGTCACGCCACAAAAGCAGGTTACGGTTGGGCTGGGTGATCGGGCCGACCGTCAGTTCCTTGATCTTGTTGTAGGCATACGCTTCCGGGAAATCGCGGATCAACGCACGCCCAAGAATGGCAAGGTCACGCGCGGTGGTGATGTGGCCTTCCGCCGGCAGGCCATGCGGATTGACGAAGTGCGAGGCCTTCATCCCGATCCTCGAAGCGTAGGCGTTCATCAACTGGGCGAACGCGGCCTCGCTGCCGGCGACGTGTTCGGCCAGCGCGATGGCGGCATCGTTGCCGGACTGCACCACCATGCCCTTTTCCATCTCAAGCAAGGGCGCTGTCTTGTTGACCTCGAAGCCGCTGTAGCTGCCATCGGTACCGGCACCGCCGGTGCGCCAGGCGTGTTCGCTCATCATCACCTGATCGGTGGCCTTGACCTTGCCTGCGGCCATTTCCGCCGCGATCACGTAGCTGGTCATCACCTTGGTGATGCTGGCCGGCTCCACCGGCGTGTCGATGTTCTCGCCCGCCAGCACCTGTCCGGTGGCGTAGTCCATCACCAGCCAGGCCTTGCTGGTGGCCGGTGCGGGCGCTTCCGGGATGGGCAGGTTGTCGCTCAACGCGGCGGGCTTTGCAGCGGGTGCCGGCTGCGGAGTCTGGGCAATGGCAAGGCCGGAACCCAGCACGATGCCGGCGGTGGCGAGTGCGACGAACAACAGTGAACGGGAACGCATCAACGGAAACTCCTCAAGGCCGAGCAAGCACGGCGAATGTGATTTTAGCTTCGTCGTTCCCGCGAATGCGGGAACCCATGGACGTTTTCGTTTGCAGGATCAAAGTCCATGGATGCCCGCCTTCGCGGGCATGACGGCATGAATACTCAGCCGCAGCAGGTTTCATCCCTCAATCCCTGACCCGCTGCGGCTGCCCAAACCCCAGGCCTACAATCCGCGCCGCAAGTTCCGGCGCGCTGGCCTCGGTCACCGGGCCAATCCGCAACCGCCAGATCTTCTTGCCATTGATGTCGGCATCAAGCAACTGCGCGCGGGCGATGGCGGCATCCTGCAACAGCGCGAGTGCATGCTGCGCATTTTGCGGGTTGGCGAAACTGGCAACCTGCAAGGTCACGGTGCCCGGCGTGGTGGCAGGCGTTGCCGGCGCAACGGCTGCAGGCGGCACGGCAACCGCAGGCTGCGCCTGTGCAACTTCCAGCTTGACCGCATCGGGCTTGCCCGGCTTGCCGGTGGCAACCCGCACGCGGCGCGACTGCATCCACGCATCGAACTCGTCCGCCGTCATCACCTTGCCGTCGCGGTGCATGTCGAAGCGGTAGGCGTCCTCGCCTGCGACACGCGCGGCCTGCGGCAGTTGTTCGACCAATTTGTCCATCGCGGTGGCGGTGTTCTGCTTGTCGCCCCCCGCCTTCGTGCCGGTGCCTGCCTTGGCATCTTCGGGTGACAGCGCTTCCACCCGCACATTGGCAACGCCCTTGTCGCGATAGCCCAGCTTGACCGCTGCGGCATAGCTCAGGTCGATGATGCGGCCCTTGTGGAACGGGCCACGGTCATTGACCCGCACCACGACCGATTTGCCATTGTCCAGATTGGTGACGCGCGCGAAGCTGGGCAACGGCAGCGATTTGTGGGCAGCGGTGAAAGCGTACATGTCGTACACCTCCTGATTGGAGGTCAGCCTGCCATGGAACTTCTTGCCGTAGTACGACGCCTGGCCTTCCTCGACGTAACCGCTGTGGTTGTCCAGCACCTGATAGCGCTTGCCCAGCACTGCATAGTCGCGATTGCCGGCGCGCGAACGCGGCTCGGCGCGCACTTCCGGCTCCGGGATGGCATCCACGTCCGGGATCTCGTCGGGCACGGTATCGGCCTCGCCCGGACGGAACAGCCCGCCGGCCACGTAGTCGCCACGCTTGCTCACATCTTCCTGCGCAGGCGCATAGGGCGAAACCTTGGGCGCAGCAGGCTTGGCGATGGCTTCCGGCTGCGGCTTGTGCTCTGGCGCGGGCTTGCTGTTGCCGGCAGTACCACCGCCGGTGGTGGCGCAGGCCACCAGCGCCAGCGGCGCAAGCACGGTGGCAAGACGAGTCAATGCCTTCATGACGCCTCCACGTCGCGCCCGGCTATCGCCTGCGACAGCTGGTACACGGCGGTCGCGTACAGGCGCGAGATGTTGTACGTGGTGATCGCCTTGAAGTTGTTATAGACGATCCAGTATTCCGGCCCGCTCACGCCATCAAGGGTGATGAGCGTCACCGGCGTTGTCTGCCGGGCATTGTCCAGATGCAGCACCGCGACCGGATCGGCTTCGCGATACCCCAGCGCACGCAGGCCGTCGAGGCTCTGGTTCAGCGTGACCGCGTTGCCGGGGTTGGCGTAGTCGGCAGCCGTCGCATCGCGCACCGCGCGCTGCATCACCGGCGCACCGCGCTGCCAACTGCCCTTCTTCGCGAAATAGTTGGCAACCGATGCGAACACGTCATCCAGATTGTTGAACAGGTCGCGGCGACCATCGCCATCACCATCCACCGCGTAGTCGCGGTAGCTGGACGGCATGAACTGGCCCCAGCCCATCGCACCGGCATAGCTGCCCTTCAGGCTGGCGATGTCGAAGCCTTCCTCTTCCGCCAGCTTGAACAACTGCGCCAGTTCGTCGCGGAAGAACGCCTGCCGCCGGTTCTCGCGCTCGGCGCGGGCCGGATCACCAGTACGCGGATAGGCGATGGCGAGCGTGTACAGCGCATCGACGACGGCATGGTTGCCCTTGACCCGCCCGAAGCTGGTTTCCACGCCAAGGATGGCGACTACGATCTCCTTCGGCACGCCGTACTTGTCTTCGGCGCGCTGCAACGCATCGCGATGCTGGGCAAGAAAGGCACGGCCATCGTCGATCCGCTTGGGCTGGATGAACAGCGGGCGGTAGTCACGCCAAGGCTTGGTCTCCGCCGGGCGCGACATGGCATTGATGATCGGCTGGCGCACTTGCGCGCTCGCCAGCACCGCCTCGATGCGGGCCTGCGGAATCCTGTAGCGCTGCGCCGTCTCGCGGGCGAAGTCGGCGCGCCATGCGGCTTCCATCGCCGGGGAATACGGGATGGGCGTGGGCGCATCCGCCGGGGCCGGCACTTCCGCCGCCAGTGGATCGACCGGGGCAGCCGGTGTCGGCGCAGCTTCCGGCATCGACTTGGGTGGCGGGACGGCGCAGGCGGCAAGCGCCAGCGCGACGAGGCAAGGAAGTGCGCGTCGGATCATCGGCGCGAGGGTAGCACGCAGCCGCAAGCGCAACCCGAATGGGTGATTCAGGTTGAAGGGGACTGCGGCTGGGCAGTGCGGGCTTGGACACATCACGCAGCCCGAGGAAGCACCTCGCGCTCAATAGCCTTGCGCGCCGTGAGTTCCGCCGTGCGCAGATCAAACGCGACTTGCAGATTCATCCAGCTCTGCGCATCGCCGCCGAAGTACCGCGCCAAGCGCAAGGCGGTATCCGGGGTGATGGCGCGGCGCTCGCGCACGATGTCATTGATGCGCGGCGCGGGCACGCGCAGCGCGGTGGCCAAGGCATTGGCACTCATGCCCAGGGGAATCAGGAAATCCTCGCGCAGGATTTCGCCGGGATGGATGGGGCGCATACCGTTTTTCATGCGGGTTTCTCCAGATCAGTGGTAATCAACGATTTCGACATGGGCAGGGCCTGCATCCGTCCAGACGAAGCACACGCGCCACTGGTCATTGATGCGGATGCTGTGCTGCCCGGAGCGGTCGCCTTTCAGGGCTTCCAGCCGGTTGCCCGGCGGGGAGCGCAAGAACTCCAGTGTTGCCGCCGAATCCAGTTGTTGCAGCTTGCGCGTGGCGACATTGCCAATAGCCGAGAACCGGCGGTTCTTGCCGGTCATGAACAGGGCTTGCGTATCGGCGCAGTGGAAGGACTGGATCACGACGCGAAGGATTTAACGCATAGCGTTAAATGTCAAGCGTTAGATGCTGCCCTGTTGACGCCCGCCTTGCTGGGTGCGCACTGCATCGAGATCGGCCCGGTCAATACCCATTGTCAGGCTGCGGCATGGCCGAACTGCCAAATGAGCCAACAAGCGGACGCCACCGCAAGAGCAGCTATCACCGTGACCACTTGCCAAGCACGGTATGTCGCCAGATAGCGAAAGCCCAGGAAGCCCCAGGCGACCGATAGCACGGTAATGATTGGCAGGGTAAGCGGTGCCCACTCTCCTCGCCGGTCAATGGGTAAGTCTATCCATCCGAGTATTGTTGCCGAGATGACCAGTCCGGCTCCAAGCATGTACGCAGAAGCCGCAAGAAGCAGCCAACCCAAGAGCCTTTTGACAGGTTGCGACCTTCTTCCCATGCAGCCTTACGCCTTGTGTCCTTGATTTTCTCTACTGTAAGCATCGAGAGCCCGGCGTGCGCGTCCGATAAGGAAGCTCTGAACAACTCTCGAAACGTCATCCCGGCGAAAGCCGGGATCCAGCTTTTTCAGTGACTTACCAAACAGCTGGATTCCGGCTTTCGCCGGAATGACGGCTTGTTCAGACCTTCCATAACGCCTTGGTATTGCAGCACCGTCATTCGGTGTTGCGCATCGTCAACGATTGAGCGCACGCCTTCCCTTCAGCGCCATCACCACGCCAAAACCCAGCAGCAGGATGACCGGGGCGGTGCCCCCGTAGCTGAGCAGCGGCATCGGCACGCCGACCACTGGCAGCAGGCCGGAGATCATGCTGCCGTTGACCAGCACATAGACGAACAGTGAAAGCCCCAGCGCGCCGACCAGCAGGCGCGCATAACCATCGCGCGTTTCCGAGGCGATCCACAGGCAGCGCCCGATCACGTACAAGTACAGCGCCAGCACCACGCCCACGCCGATCCAGCCGAACTCCTCGGCCAGCACCGCGAAGATGAAGTCGGTGGTGTGTTCGGGCACGTAGTCCAGATGCGATTGCGTGCCTTGCCCCCAACCCTTGCCGAGCAAGCCGCCGCCGCCGATGGCGATCTTGCTCTGGATAATGTTCCAGCCTGCGCCCATCGGGTCGGATTCCGGATCAAGGAAGGTCAGGATGCGATCCTTCTGGTAGGGCCGCAGCAGCCAGAACCAGGCCATC
>NZ_JASGED010000004.1:0-25790 GCF_047606765.1 Thermomonas sp.
CCTTGGCATCGAGATCATTGCCGAAGGCGTGGAAACCGAGCGCCAGCGCGAGCGCCTGATGGAACTGGGTTGCGAATATGCGCAGGGTTTCCTGCTGGGAAGGCCCGCGCCGTTGGCGGAGGCATGAGTTTCGTCAATCCGGCGAAAGCCGGAATGACGACGTTGAATGCAGGGGCGCGTCGCTGACGGGTGCGCCTTCCACCCGCAGCGCAAGCACGCCATCGTGCAATCGTGCATCCAGCCGCTCGCCGGCTACGGCATCGCCCACGTTGCGCACGACCCGGCCATCGCCGTGCTGCAGGATGGCGTAGCCGCGCGCGACCGTCGCCAGCGGGCTGACCGCATGCAGTGACCGCGCCAGCCCGCGCAGGCGCAGGGTTTCGTGTTGCAGATGGCGAGCGAGCAGCGATTGCGGACGCCCGCGCAGGGCAAGCAGGCGTTCGCGCAGGCGCTGGATGCGGCGCTGCGGATGGCCGGCGCGCAGCACGGCATCGGCATGGCGCAGGCTGGCGCGTTCGCGTTCAAGCCGCCGCTGCATCGCGTGCATCAGCCGCGCGCGTGCCTGCTGGCTGCGTTGCCGCAGGGCTTCCAGCTGTGCTTGCGGGCGCTGCGCCTGCAGGCGCAGGAAGGCGTGGTCAATCCGCTGCGCGCGCTGGCGCAGGCCGTTTGCATGCAATGCCTGCAATTGGCGATGCAGGCCGTGCAGGCGTGCCAGCAGCGCGGCGCGATCCGGCACCAGCAGTTCGGCTGCTGCCGATGGCGTGGGCGCGCGCAGGTCGGCGGCGAAATCGGCCAGGGTGAAGTCGGTTTCGTGGCCGATGGCGGACACCACCGGCACCGTCGATGCGGCGATGGCGCGCGCCAGCGCTTCGTCATTGAAGGCCCACAGGTCTTCCAGCGAGCCGCCGCCGCGTGCCAGCAGGATCACGTCATAACGCTCACTTGCGATGGCGCGCTGGAGCATCGCGCGAATCTGCGCTGCCGCGCCTTCGCCCTGCACCGGCACCGGCAGCAGATCGACTTCGACCAGCGGAAAGCGCCGCCGCAGCACGCTTGCGATGTCGCGGATCACCGCGCCCGAAGGCGAAGTCAGCACCGCCAATCGCTGCACATGCGCGGGCAGCGGACGCTTGCGATCGGCATCGAACAGGCCTTCTGCGGCCAGCTTCGCCTTCAGTTCCTCGAAGGCCCGGCGCAGTGCGCCTTCGCCGGCTTCCTCCATCGTGTCCAGCACCAGCTGGTAGTCGCCGCGCGCCTCGTACAGCGTCAGCCTGCCGCGTGCCAGCACGCGCAGGCCTTCGCGCGGGATGAACTTCAGCCACTGGCTCTTGGGCTTGAACAGCGCGCAGCGCACCTGCGCGCGCGCATCCTTCAGGGTGAAGTACAGATGCCCGGAGCCGGGCCGCGACAGGTTGCCGATCTCGCCTTCCACCAGCACCTGCGGGAACGCGCCTTCCAGCAGGTCGCGGGCCAGCGTGTTGAGCTGGCTGGGGCTCAGGATGCGAGAACGATCCTGCACGTCGTCATTCCAGTTGCGATTGCGCGTGCGCGGCGTCCAGCGCTTCCATCGCGTCCTGCGGCTTGCACTTGGCGGCTTTCTCGTAGGCGGTCGCGGCGGCGTCTTCGTTGCGGCGTTCGTCCAGCAGCAACAGCACGTTGCCATGTTCGATATTGGCAATCGGCGATGCGGGGGTGAGCTTCAGCGCTTCCTTGATGTGCTTCTCGGCTTCGGACGCCTTCGCGCCGTAGGTCAGGCCACCGATCATCGCGCCGATCTTGTTGATGATCTCG
The DNA here is from genome assembly GCF_047606765.1 of Thermomonas sp. GTDB lineage: Bacteria > Pseudomonadota > Gammaproteobacteria > Xanthomonadales > Xanthomonadaceae > Thermomonas. The sequence goes on from NZ_JASGED010000004.1 coordinate 1,792, forward strand.
GCGTGGTACAGGGCCAGCGCGGTATGCGCTTCGGCATGCTTGGGCGCAAGTTCCAGCGCGGCATCCAGCGATTCGCGCACCTTGCCGGCAATGCCCATCTTCAGCGCCTTGGCGATGGACAGGCCCTGGCTGTAGCGGCCCAGCGCGAAGGCGTGGCGATAGTGGCTGTTGGCCTCGTCCGGCAACGCCTTGACCGCGGCCTCGGCGATCTTCGCCGCTTGTTCGTAGCGCTTGAGCTGTTCGGCTTCGTCATCGACCAGATGCGTTGCGTGGATGCCGAGCGCCTTCACCGCCACCGATGCACCGACCGGGCCGAGCGCCTCACCGGCATCGAAAGCGGCCTTGAAATCACCGCGATGGAAGGCGCGCCAGGCGTGCTGCAAGGCCTCGGCCAGTGCGTCGGCATCCAGCTTGGGTGCGGCCTTGCCGGCAGCCTTGAGCAGGGCAGCCGCGCGCTTGCTGTCCGGGAAGGGTTCGCAGTCGCCGGCGTGCAGCTTCGGCCATGCTTTCTTCAGCGCATCGCCTTCGTATGCGTAGCCCTTGGCATCGTGCGGAAACGCAGCCCAGCCGGATGCGGATTTTTTCGCGGCCATGCGGCCTCCCCGTGACGAAGTGGATGTGCAGCATCACGCCATGCGCGCGCGCTGGCAAGGGGGCGGCTAGTGTGATTGCTCGGTGCGGGCGGGGCAGGCTATGTGCATCCAAAACCCCACTGGAGCCTGTCATGGCCGCGATCAAGAAGAAGGCAACACGCAAGCCGCAGTCCAACGCGCTTGACCCCACTCCGCGCCACCTCTGGCTGGCATCGCTTGGCGCACTGGTCGCCGCCCGCCGCGAATCCAAAGCCGCCGTGCTGCGCGCCGCCGGCAAGGTCGAAGCGGCAGTCGCCGATGCACGCAAGGCCGTCCGCCGCGCCGAAACCGAGCTGCGCAGCGGCATCGACGGCGTGCGCGATCAGGTGGCACCGAAGGTGGCCTGCATCAGCAACGAGGTCGAAGCACGGCTGGCCCCCATCGTCGCCAAGCTGGGCCTGAAGCGGAAGCCCGCGCGCAAGACGCGCAAGCCCGCCGCGAAGAAGGCCACCGCCCGTCGTACCTCGCGCAAGCCGGTGAAGCGCGTGGCGAAGAAGGCCGCGCGCTGAGGTTTCGGCAACCCGCAGCGACGAAACGAAACGCCCCGCGAATGCGGGGCGTTTTTTGGGGATGCATGGATGGAGTGTTTCAACTCCTTCTCCCCGCATAGCGGGGAGAAGGTGCCGAAGGCGGATGAGGGGAGCTGTTGGCAAGAGCGCCCTCACCCGCCTTCGGCACCCTCTCCCGCAGCAAGCGGGAGAGGGGAAATGCATGACTTGCGTGCCGCGTCAGTCGATATAGGCCCGCGTCAGCGTATTGAGATGCACGCGCTCGGCGTCGCGCAGGAACGGCGCGATCAGCATCATCACCTGCACGATGCCGTCGCGGATCGAGGCCTGCTCGTCCTTGTCGCCACGCGCGGCGGCATAATTCAGCCAGAAGGTGGCGATGACCAGGATGTTGGTGGCGGCGGCATCCAGCTCATCCGCCGATGCGCGCATCACGCCGGCCTGCACCAGCCCGCGCATCACCGTGTGCGCCTGTTCGTCCGCGCGCTTGAGGATGCGGGCAAAACGCATGCGCAGGCGGCGGTTGCGGCTGAGGATATCGACCAGGTCGCGGTACAGGAAGCGGTAATCCCAGATGCATTCAAACACCAGGTGCAACTGCAGCCACACGTCTTCCAGCCCCGGCAGGCGACCTTCCGGCGCGGTCAGGGCGGCATCCATGCGCGCCTCGTAACCGGCGAACAACTGCTCGATGATGTCGTCCTTGTTGCGGAAGTGGTAGTACAGGTTGCCGGGGCTGATCTCCAGCTCGTCGGCGATGTGATTGGTGGTGACGTTCGGCTCGCCCTGCGCGTTGAACATCGTCAGTGACGCATCCAGGATGCGCTGTCGGGTCTGGCGGGCCATCGTCGTTCGCGCTTCAGGCCGTCAGCTTCTTCACCAGGTCCACGTACTTCTGCATCGCATCAATCTGCGACGTGCCGGCGAGCTTCGCCCATGCCTCGTACTTGGCGGTGCCGACGAAGTCGAAAAAACCCGGCTTGGGGCCGCTGACATCGCCTTCGGCACCCTGCTTGTACAGCGCGTACAGGCGCAGCAAGGTGTCGTTGTCGGGGCGCTCGGCCAGCGAGTGTACGTCCTTGGCGGCTTGTTCGAAGCGGGCTTGCAGATCGGACATGGCGGTTCCCTCCCTGTGGAGCCGGCATCACACCACGCGCCCCGGGCAGGGTCAATACGGCAGGGAATTGTGATGCGGGCGGCGCTCTGGCAACGTAGCGGTCACAGGCGCGCGTCCGCGCCCGCAAGCATCCCTGGGAGGGGAGTACGCATGAGCTATTTCATCACCGGCGGCACGGGCTTCATCGGGCGTCACCTGATCGGCAACCTGCTCAAGCGCAAGGGCACGATCCACGTGCTGGTGCGCAAGGAGTCGATGAAGAAGTTCGAGGCGCTTGCAAAAAAGCAGGCGTGGGACCCGAAGCGGGTGATCGCGGTGACCGGCGACATGACCGCGCCGAAGTGCGGGCTGACCGCCGCGCAGTTGCGCTCGCTGGGTGGCAAGATCCAGCACTTCTTCCACCTGGCCGCGATCTACGACCTGACCGCCAGCGCCGCCGAGCAGAAGGCAGCCAATATCGATGGCACGCAGAACGCGCTTGACCTTGCCGCTGCGCTGAAGGTGAAATGCTTCCACCACGCCAGTTCCATCGCCGCCGCCGGCCTGTACCCCGGCGTGTTCCGCGAGGACATGTTCGAGGAAGCCGAAGGGCTGGACGATCCCTACCTGCGCACCAAGCACGAGTCCGAAGGGCTGGTGCGCGCGGAGAAGCGCGTGAAGTGGCGCATCTACCGGCCCGGCATGGTGGTTGGCCATTCGCAGACCGGCGAGATCGACAAGATCGACGGCCCGTACTACTTCTTCACCTTCCTCAAGAAGCTGCGCGAAATGCTGCCGCCGTGGATGCCGACGCTGGGCATCGAAGGCGGGCGCATCAATATCGTGCCGGTGGATTTCGTGGTTGATGCCATGGATCACATCGCCCACAAGCCGAAGCTGGACGGCCACTGCTTCCACCTGACAGATCCCGAGCCGATGCGCGTTGGCGAGGTGCTGAACACCTTTGCACGCGCCGGTCATGCGCCGGAAATGACCATGCGCCTGGATGCGCGCATGTTCGCCTTCGTGCCCAGTGGCGTGCGCATGGCAGTGGGCAACCTGCCGCCGGTCAAGCGCTTCGTCGGGATGCTGCTGCGCGACTTCAAGATTCCGAAGGAAGTGCTGAAGTTCATCACCTATCCAACCCGTTTCGACAACCGCGAGACCGAGCGCGCACTGAAAGGCAGCGGGATTGCGGTGCCCAAGCTGGATGATTACGCCTGGCGGCTGTGGGATTACTGGGAGCGCCACCTTGATCCCGACCTGTTCGTGGACCGCACGCTGAAGGGCAAGGTGCGCAACAAGGTGGTGCTGATTACCGGTGGCTCGTCAGGCATTGGCCTGTCCACCGCGCAGCGGGTGGCGGAGGCGGGCGCGATCACGATCATCGTGGCGCGCGGCGAGGAAGAACTGTTCAAGGCCCGCGACGAAATGAAGAAGGCCGGTGGCAAGGTGTTCGCCTACACCGCCGATCTTGCCGACATGGCCGGCTGCGATGCGCTGGTGAAGAAGGTGCTGGACGAACACGGCCACGTTGACATCCTCATCAACAATGCCGGGCGTTCGATCCGCCGCTCCATCGAACTGAGCTACGACCGCTTCCATGATTTCGAGCGGACGATGCAGCTCAACTATTTCGGCAGCGTGCGCCTCATCATGGGCTTCCTGCCGAAGATGACCGAGCGCCGCAAGGGCCACATCATCAACATCAGCTCCATTGGCGTGCTGGCAAACTCGCCGCGCTTCTCGGCCTACGTGGCGTCGAAGGCGGCGCTGGATGCGTTCAGCCGCTGCGCGCAGGGCGAGTTGTCAGGCAAGGGCATCAGCTTCACCACCATCAACATGCCGCTGGTGAAGACACCGATGATCGCGCCGACCAAGATGTACGACAGCGTGCCAACGCTCAGCCCGGACGAAGCTGCCGACCTGCTGGTCAAGGCGATCATCGAAAAGCCCAGCCGCATCGCCACCCGCCTGGGCATCTTCGCGGCACTGGTGAACGCGGTTGCGCCGAAGGCCTACGAAGTGGTGATGAACACGGCGTTTGAACTGTTCCCGGATTCGGCGGCGGCCAAGGGCGACAAGAAGGCGCTCAAGGACGAGGCACCCAGCCAGGAGCAGATCGCGTTCGCCGCGCTGATGCGCGGGGTGCATTGGTAGTGCGGAATCAGTAACTCCGGCACTGCTTGAAACGCACCGGCTTGCTGCTGCCATCCGGCGGCTGCAACTGCACGCGCGATGCGGCCAGCTCCGGGTAGCGCAGCATCAGCGGGCACAACTCGTTGCTGGGATCGGCGTGTTCGGACGACAGTTGCACGAACAAGGTGGACTGGGTGGACCAGTACGCGCGGGCCACGCCAAACAGGGTGGAAATGGCGCTGGCGGTTTCCTTGCGGCGCTGTTCCAGCACGGCGGGGTCGGTGGGAATGCGCTCCTGCGGCACGATTTGCTGTGGCTGCTCGCTGGCCCGTCCGGGCCGCGCAGTGTTCGCCGTGACCGACGTGTCAGGTGCCGCCGCATCATCAGGATGCGCGCCACCCAGCAGCAGCCAGACGATCGCGGCTGCCACTGCGGCACCGCCCCACGCCAGCGCCAGTGGCCGGGTGTTGGGCGTATGCACGCTGACCGGTTCGACGGGTTTTTCATCCACGTCCGGAAGATGCACATAGGGCCGCACTTCCGGCCACAGGCTTTCGCCGTCCAGCAATTCGATGTCCTGCTGCTGGGCGATGCGCACGGCTTCCTCGTCGAAACGACCGGGCGTGACCACGATGACGTGGCTGGCGCCTTGCAGGGTGGCCGACTTCGCCAGTCCCAGCAGGGCCTGCGCGCCGACGATCGAACCACTGCCGTACTTGCAGGACAGCAGCGTGTGTTCCCCGTGGCGCTCCAGCAGGATGTCGCCGCCATTGGTGGGGATGCCGTCACTTGGCGTTCCGGCCGCGATCACCGGGCGCAGGCCACGCCCGTGCATCGCCTGCAGCACGAGCCGGGTGAACTCGCGCCAGTGCAGTGAAGCCAGCAGATTGGCGTTGCGCTCGCGCGCCCTTTCGGCGGCGACGCGGGGCGCGGGCGGGCGGCGAAGCCAGTAGGTCAGGCCCAGCCCGAGCAGGGCGAAGACCAGCAATGCGATCACGGTGGGCAGCATGGAAGCGGCGTCGGGCAACGGTTGGGGGCGAAACTATAAGCCCCGGCGCGTCGCTTGCACGTCATCGCCCCGCATTCGGGCACAAAAAAACGCCCGCAAGGGCGTGTGGATTGGGGCGGGCAGAGAATGCCCGCCAGTCCGGTATTCGCAGGGGGGAGGGGAATTGCGAGGAGCGCGGACTGGCGGGACTTGGAGGGTGCGATCAAATCTGCGGTGCGGCGGGCTTCTTCCTTGCAGTCTTGCGCGCGGTCTTTGCGGCCTTCCTGGCCGGAGCCTTCGCAGCCTTTTTCGCAGGTGCCTTGGTGGCCTTCGGCGCGGCATCGCCAGCGGCCTTGCGCAGTTCGGCAGTCAGGCGCTCGACGCGATCGGTCAGGGCAGACAGGTCTTCGCGGCCCGGCACGCCCAGCTTGACCAGCGCGCGCTGCACGCGATCCTCGAACACCTTTTCCAGCTTGTCCCAGGTGTCGGCGGCGCGTTCGCGGGCCTGGTCAACGCGGCCTTCGACCACGTCGCGCACCACGTTGGCGCGGTTGCCGGCGAACTTGCGCGCGGTCTGTTCCAGCGACAGGCCATCGCGCACCAGACTCTCGAACAGCTTGCCGCCCTCGGTCTGCGCGCGGTTGAACGCGCCCATGCCGGCCAGCCAGATCTGCTGGGCGGATTCGGTGATCGACTTGCCGAGACGCTCGGCCTGCGCCTGCTTCTTGCCGGCGGCCTTGCGGGCGCTGTCCTTCAGGGCGGCGCTGCTTTTCAGGGCGGACTTCTTGAGCTTGGCCATTTCGAATTTTCCTTGGCGTCAGGCGACGCTTGATGATGCGGATTGCGTGTCAGGATCGCGCCGTCGTCTAGAGCATTCACACCATGCGGCGCGCACGTTGGCGGGGTTGCCTGCGTTTTTCGCGAAGCTGGTGTTCGATGTCGTCCAGCGCGCGTTCCAGCAGGGCGGTGGTTTCGGTGGCGCGCCCGCGCTCGGGCAGGTGCGCAAGGATCGAACGTGGGCGGTCGGCGATCACGTCCTCGCGCAGGCTGATGCCGTGGCGGGCCAATACGGGTTCCAGTTCGGCGCGGCGATTGCGCAGGTCGGCCAGCGTGTTGCGGTAGGCGAGCTGCGAGATGCGGCGGCGCGCGGAGAAGCTGAAGACATTGGTGTAGAACAGTTCGCGGTCACCGGCGTTGGGTTCGAACACCACCTGGTCGATGTGCGGATACTGCTGCGGATAGCGCGCCAGCCCGACCTGCATGCGGGATTGCAGCATCGTCCGCAGCGTCTGCGACAGCACGCCGGGCAGGCCACCCTGCGCGATGCGGCGGTCATCGAAGCGGTGCGCGCGGTCTTCCTCGTTGCCATCGGTGCCGGGATTGAACGGCACCAGCGGGTTGATGCCGATCATCAGGTCGATGTCGCGATCCAGCACTACCGAAGCATGCATGGTGCGGCGCAGTGCGCCATCGACGATGTGCCGGGCGCGCCCGCTCTTGTCCAGCATTTCGACCGGCGGATACAGGCCGGGCAGGGCGGCGCTGGCCTGCACCGCGCGCGAAATCGGCACGTCGTCCCAGCCTTCATCGCCAAAGCGCACCGATTCGCCGCTGTCCAGATCCACGCCAATCACGTACAGCGGGCGCTCCAGCTTGCGGAAGTCATTGCTGCGCCCGCGCCGGCTGAACACATCGCGCAGGAAGCGCTCGACCTGGTTGTTGTCGAACAGGCCCGCCGGCACCAGCCCGCCGATCCGGGTCAGCACGTCCGACCAGCGCGAATCGCTGCGCCCGCGGAGCAGGTCGTGCCCCAGCTTGGCGGCGAGTTTGGGGATCGATGCGGCGCGGCGCAGGTATTCGGCCAGCGCCGGGCGCAGGAAGGTTTCCGGCTGGAACACCACGTCGTCACTGTCGCCGCTGATGAAGATGCGGCACAGCTCGGCGGTGTCCATGCGGTTGGCAAGCCCGGCGGCGAAGAACGCGCCGGAACTGACGCCCACGTAGCAATCCAGCCGGGTCAGGTCGAGGCCGTCGCAGGCTTCGTCCAGTGCGCGCAGCGCGCCCAGCTCGTACATCGCGCCGACTGGCCCGCCACCGGCGATGGCAAGGCCAATGCGGGTGGAGCGGGTGTCGGCACCCGGATTGCGGGCGGTGTGCAGTGACAGCATGCAGGGCACTCGTGCGGCTTGCCCCGAGTGTAGCGGAGCCGCCTGGAGTATTGCCTCGGGTGATGCCCTGCGCGGACACTGCGCGCATGCCCGTCCGGCCCGACCCCGTTGCGCGGCTCGCCCGCCGCCTTGCCATCCACCAGCGCCTGTTCGATCCCGTGCTGGAGCCGCGCAATCAGTCGCGCTGGCTGAAGACGCTGCAAGCCTGGCAGGCGCAGCGGCTGGAGCGCAGTTTCGAGGCGTTCCTGCGCGATCCCGCGCGCAGGCCGGCGGCGCGCTTCTTCCTGACCGATGTCTATGGCGATCATGATTTCCGCCAGCGTGATGCCGACATCGCGCGGGTGTTGCCGATGATGCAGAAGCTGCTGCCGGGGCCGCTGCTGGACACCGTGGCAACCGGCATCGAACTGGGCGCGCTGACCCATGCTTTCGACCTGCGCATGGCCGAAGCACTGCATGCGTTGGCCCCGCGCCGCCGCACGCTGGATGCGGCCTTGTATGCGCAGGCCTATCGGCAGGTCGGGCATCCGCGCCTGCGTGCGCGCCAGATCATGCTGATCGACGAGGTGGGGCGCGGACTGGCAGCGGCGCTGCGGATGCCGGGCGTGGGCACGTTGCTGAAACTGTCACGGCTGCCGGCACGCGCGGCAGGCTTGGGAGAATTGCAGTCGTTCCTTGAACGCGGCTTTGCGGCATTCGCCGATCTGGGCGATGCGGCCACCTTCCTGGCCGAGATTCGCGTCAACGAACAGGCAGTGATGCGGCGCTTGTTCGCGGGTGTTTCCGATCCGTTTGGCGAAGCGTGCTAGCCGTGCGTCAGCGTGCGCCAAACAGCAGCAGCGCGGACAGCGCAATCGCCAGCAGGATGGCGGAGATCAACAGCCACGGCACCCGCTGCGTCCAGCTGCGTGGCGGCGGCGGCGAGGGCGGGGCATCGGCATCGTCAGCGATCAATGATGGCGCGCGTTGCATGGGCAGTACCGAAGCCGATGACGGGCCTTCCAGCACGAAGCGGTGCTGCGCGTCGAACACGATCTGGTCGCCACTGCGCAACACGCCTTCGCGCATGGGCCTGCCGTTGACCATCACCTCGGCGGCGGTATCGCGCAGCACGGCCTGTCCGTTGCGCGCCTCGATCACGGCATGCAATGACGCGATGCCGGGGCCATCGATGCGCAGGTCTGTGTCGGCGGCGCTGCCGATCCGGCGCGGTGTTTCCAGGCTGATGCAGCGGCCATGGTGATTGCCACCGATGCCGCGCAGCACCAGCCGCAGGTTGCCGATCGGGTCGCGGTTGGTGGTTGCGGGTGGTATCGGCAGCCGGTTTTCGCCGGCAGCGGCCAGCAGCAGTTCGTCGCCATCGGCGTGGATGCAGTCGCCGGCGCGCAACATCGCCACCTGCTGCACCGGGCGACCGTTGACGTGGACGCCGCGCAGGCCTTCTGCCACCGTCATCCAGATGCCGCGACGGTCGTTGCAGATGCGCAGCAGCCACGGTTGGCCGGCATCGACCGGGCCAAGGCCGGTGGGCAGCCGGCCCAGCACATGGGTGCCCGCGCCCAAGGGCAGGTCGGCCTGATCGGCGTCACGGAAGCGCAGGCGAAGTTCGTTCATCGGCGCGCAATCTAGCACGCGGCCCGCAGGCGGCGCGGCTGGTGGCCCGCCGCCGGGCGCGGCACAATGCGCGCAATCCCGTCGCAGGCTCTGCCCATGTCCCGCATCGATATCCGCCACGCCCATTCGCTGCCCAAGGCCAAGGCCCGCAAGGCCATCGAGGAGGTGGCGAAGAAACTGGCCGAGCGCTTCGAGATGGATTGGGACTGGGATGGCGACGTGCTGAACTTCACCCGCTCCGGCGTGGATGGCCAGATCGAGGTGGGCGCGAAGGACCTGCATGTCCACGCCAAGCTTGGCTTCCTCACCGCGATGTTCAAGGACCCGATCGAGGACGAGATCAAGCGGGTCTTGAAGGAACGCTTCTAAGGAAGCTCTGAACAACTCCCGAAACGTCATCCCGGCGAAAGCCGGGATCCAGCTTTTTCAATGACTTACCAAAGAGCTAGATTGGACAAACATTCGTTTGTCAGAAGCAGCCGGCTTTCGCCGGCATGACGGCTTGTTCACACCTTCCCTAAGACCACGCGCGCATGCCAGCCTGCGCATCGGCAATACGTTGCCGGCGCAACCAAGCGCGCGGGCCGTGGTGCGCTGCGGCATACTCGCGGTTCCCCTTCACCGGAACGCAGCACGATGGCACGCGCCTACAACTTCAGCCCCGGCCCCGCCGCCCTGCCGGAACCCGTGCTGCGTCAGGCGCAGGCAGACATGCTGGAGTTTGGCGATGCCGGTGCATCGGTGGTGGAAATCAGCCATCGCGGGCCGGAGTTCCTTGAGGTCGCGCGCCGCACCGAAGCCGACCTGCGCACGCTGCTGTCCATCCCCGACGATTACGCGGTGATCTTCACCGCCGGTGGTGCCACCACCATCCAGGCGCTGCTTCCACTCAACTTCGCCGCAGCCGGCCAGCCGGTGGATTACGTGCTGACCGGGCATTGGGGCAAGACCGCGATGAAGCAGGCGGCGTCAGGCTGCGATGCACGCATCGCCGCAAGCAGCGAGGCCGGTGGTTTCCGCGACCTGCCATCGCGTTCGGCATGGATGCTGTCGGCAGGTGCCGCCTACGTCCACGTCACCGCCAACGAGACCATCCACGGCGTTGAATGGCGCGAGATTCCCGACGCAGGCAACGCGCCGCTGATTGCGGATTTCAGTTCTTCGATTGCATCCGAACCGCTGGATGTTTCCCGCTTCGGCGCGATCTATGCCGGTGCGCAGAAGAACCTCGGGCCGGTCGGCATCGCCACCTTGATCGTGCGCCGCGACCTGCTGGAATGCGCCGGCCAGCCGCGTGCGCCGGTCTTCGACTATCGCGCCCAGCTTGAAGCGGAGTCGATGCTCAACACGCCGCCGACATGGAACTGGTACATGCTGGGCCTGACCGTGAAGTGGATGCTGGACGAAGGCGGCGTGGCCGAATTCGCCGTCCGCAATGCACGCAAGGCGGCGTTGCTGTACGCCGCCATCGACGGCTCCGGCGGCTTCTATCGCAATGAAGTGGCTGTCGCTGCACGCTCGCGCATGAACGTGCCGTTCTTCCTGCACGATGCCGCGCTGGATGCCGCTTTCCTGTCCGAAGCGAAACAGGCCGGGCTTGTCGGGTTGAAGGGGCACCGCGTGCTGGGCGGCATGCGCGCTTCCATCTACAACGCGATGCCGGAAGCAGGCGTGCAGGCGCTGACCGATTTCATGCGGGAGTTCCAGAAAGCTCATGGCTAAGAAGCAAGACAACGCGAAGTCCCCGAAGTCGTCGTCGGCAGACACGAAGCCGTCATCCCGGCGAACGCCGGGATCCAGCATTTCGAGCGACAGCAAAAAACCGGATTCCGGCGTTCGCCGGAATGACAGCAAGGGCGACCCCAAGCCCGACCTCGCGCAGGTGCGCGAGCAGATCGACGGCATCGACCGCCGCATCCAGGAACTGATTGCCGAGCGCGCGCAATGGGCGCATCAGGTTGGCAAGGCCAAGGGCAAGCTGGCGGCAGCGGTGGATTACTACCGCCCGGAGCGCGAAGCGCAGGTGCTGCGCCGGGTGGTGGACCGCAACGACGGCCCGCTGTCCGACGAGGTGCTGGTGCGGGTGTTCCGCGAAGTGATGTCGGCCTGTCTTGCCCAGCAGGAGCCGCTGAAGATCGGCTACCTCGGCCCCGAAGGCACTTTCAGCCAGCAGGCGGTACACAAGCACTTCGGCCATTCCGCGCATGGCTTGCCGCTGGTCAGCATCGAAGAGGTGTTTCAGGAAGTGGCCGCTGGCAATGCCGATTTCGGCGTGGTGCCGGTGGAGAACTCGGGCCAGGGCACGATCCAGGTGACACTGGATTTGTTCCTGACCTCGCCGCTGAAAATCTGCGGTGAAGTTGAATTGCGCGTGCATCAGCACCTGCTGTCGCGCAGCGGGCGGATCGAGGACATCGAGCGCATCTACGCGCATCCGCAGGCGTTCGCGCAGACCTCCGGCTGGCTGCGCACCAACCTGCCAAAGGCGGAGAAGGTGCCGGTGTCCAGCAATGCAGAAGGCGCGCGCCGCGCACGCAATGCGGACGATGCCGCCGCCATCGCCGGCGAATCCGCCGGGCTGGTCTATGGCCTCAAGCGCGTGGCTGGCCCGATCGAGGACCGCAGCGACAACACCACGCGCTTCCTGGTGCTGGGCCGCGAATCGTTCCCGCCTTCGGGCCACGACCGCACTTCGCTGCTGGTGTTCATCCGCGACCGCCCCGGCGCGCTGTACGGCGTGCTGGAACCGCTGGCACGGCGCGGCATCAGCATGAACCGGATCGAATCACGGCCCGCGCACGGCCACCTGTGGCAGTACGCCTTCTTCATCGACGTGGCCGGCCACCGCGACGAATCGCCGTTGAAGGACGCGCTGGATGAAATCGCCTCGCAGGGCGATGAGGTGCGGGTGCTCGGCTCGTATCCGGTTGCGATCCTGTGAACCTGCCGTCGAAGCTGCTGCGCTCGCGCACTCGTGCGCCGGCGGTGCTCGGAATCCTCATGTATTCCCACATACACTCCGGTTCCTGCGCTCCGGCGACGCGCGATTGCGCTTCGCTCGCGACGCTTCGAACGGCAGGTTCAATGACAGGTTTTCGTTGTGATGATTGATTTCGAACGCCTTGCCCGCCCCGGCATCCGCGCGCTGCGCGCCTACGACCCCGGCCACGATCTGGTCGCGCTGCGCCGCCGCTATGCCGAGGCGCAACTGGTCGAACTGGGCAGCAACGAGAATCCCTACGGCGCAAGCCCGAAGGTGAAGCAGGCCATCGTCGATGCGCTGGCCGGCATCCACATCTATCCCGATCCGCTGGGCGGCGACCTCAAGCGCGCGCTGGCCGCGAAGCACGGCATCGACACCACCGACATCCTGCTGGGCAATGGCTCGCACGAATTGCTGATGCAGTTCGCGCAGGTGTTCGCGGGGCCGGGCGATGACGTGGTGGCGTCGAAGTTCGGCTTCGCCGTATATGCACTGGCTGCGCAGGCGGCGGGCGCGACCTTGCATCCGGCCGCTGCGCTGCCGCGCCATCACGACATGCCGCGCGGGCACGACCTGGCCGCGATCCGCGCCGCCATTGGGCCGCGCACCAAGCTGGTCTATCTCGCCAATCCCAATAATCCCACTGGTACGTGGTTCAGCGCGGAAGATTTCGCAGCATTCATGGGCGGCGTGCCGGGCGACACCCTCGTCATTGTCGATGAAGCCTATGCCGAGTTCGTTGACGCGCCGGACTACGCCAGCGCGTTGCCGCTGGTGGCGCGTTTCCCGAATCTGGTGGTCACCCGCACCTTCAGCAAGGCGCATGCGCTGGCCGGTTTGCGGGTGGGTTTCGCAGTGGCGCATCCGGGCCTGATCGCGGTGATGGAGCGCGTTCGCGAAAGCTTCAACGTCAATGCGCTGGGACTGGTGGCGGCAGAGGCGGCATTGGCCGATGCCGACCATTTGCGTGATTCGGTGGCCGGCAACACAGTCCAGCGGCAGGCGTTGGCGCAGGCGCTGCGCGAACGCGGCTTGAAGGTGTCGCCGTCGCAGACCAATTTCCTGCTGGTCGAGTTTGGCGACACTGCATCGCAGGTCGAAGCGCGGCTGGTCGGCAAGGGCATCGTGCTGCGCCCGATGGGCGGCTACGGGCTGGGCGAATGCCTGCGCATCACCGTTGGCACCGAGGCCGAGAACGCGCGCCTGCTGGCAGCGCTGGATGAGGTGATGGCATGAGCGCACAGCACTGGCGCGCCACGCGCGGCGAAGCGCTGCACGGCACGCTGGTGATCCCCGGTGACAAATCGGTGTCGCATCGCGCGGTGATGTTTGCCGCGCTGGCCGATGGCACATCGCGCATCGATGGTTTTCTGGAAGGCGAGGACACCCGCGCCACCGCCGCGATCTTCGCGCGGATGGGCGTGCGCATCGAAACACCTTCGCCTTCGCAACGCATCGTGCATGGCGTTGGCATCGACGGCCTGCAGGCACCGGACGGCCCGCTGGACTGCGGCAATGCCGGCACCGGCATGCGCCTGCTGGCGGGGCTGCTGGCTGCGCAGACGTTTGATTCGGTGCTGGTGGGCGATGCGTCGCTGAGCAAGCGCCCGATGCGCCGCGTCACCGTGCCGCTGGCGAAGATGGGCGCGCGCATCGAGACCGGCGAAGGCGGCGTGCCGCCGCTGCATATCCACGGCGGGCAGCGGCTTTCCGGCATCGACCACACGCTGGAAGTCGCCAGCGCGCAGGTGAAGTCGGCGCTGCTGCTGGCTGGCCTGTATGCAGAAGGCGAAACCGTGGTGCGCGAGCCGCATCCCACCCGCGATTACACCGAGCGCATGCTGTCCGCGTTCGGCGTCGAGATCGACTTCGCGCCCGGCTTCGCGCGACTGCGCGGTGGTCAGCGCTTGCGCGCGACGGATGTTGCGGTGCCGGCGGATTTTTCCTCGGCGGCGTTCTTCATGGTCGCGGCGAGCATCGTGCCCGGTTCTGTGCTGCGTCTGTCGCAAGTGGGCTTGAATCCGCGCCGCACCGGCCTGTTGCAGGCGTTGCGGATGATGGGTGCGGACATCCGCGAGGAAAACGCGGCGACCCACGGTGGCGAGCCGGTGGCTGACTTGATCGTGCGTCATGCGCCGCTGCGCGGCATCGAGGTGCCGGAAGCACTGGTGCCGGACATGATCGACGAGTTCCCTGCGCTGTTCATCGCCGCTGCCTGCGCGGAAGGCCCAACCGTGGTGCGCGGTGCGGCGGAGTTGCGGGTGAAGGAATCCGACCGCCTTGCCAGCATGGCCGCTGGCCTGCGAGCGTTGGGTTTGCGTGTGGATGAAACCCCGGACGGCGCGACCATCTTCCCCGGCCCGTTGCACGGCGGCAGCGTGGAAAGCCATGACGACCACCGCATCGCGATGGCCTTCGCGGTGGCGGCGCAGCGTGCCGACGGCGAGGTGCTGATCCGCGACGTGGCGAACGTGGCGACTTCGTTCCCCGGCTTCGATGCACTGGCGCGCGGCGCGGGGTTCGGCATCGCCAGCGCTTGATGGCGAAAATCAGCGCTGCAGCTTGAACTCGACGGGTATCACCACCTCTGCGGCAACCGGTTGCCCGTTGCGGCTGGCGGGTTGGAAGCGCCAGCGGCGCACGGCTTCAAGCGCGGCGCGATCCAGATAACGATTGCCGCTGCTGTTGGCAACGTCCAGACGCTCGACGCTGCCATCCGTTGCCACCGACACCTTCACCTGCACGGTGCCTTCCGCATTCTGGCGCAAGGCTTCGCGCGGATAGCGCGGCGCGGGGCGGTCAGTCGGTACCGGCATGGGCTGGTCGGCGGCAGTGCTTGTTGCCGGGGCTGCGGGCGGGGCGGGCGCAGCAGGCGGGATCGGTACCGGCGGCGGCTCGTTGACCAGCTTGGGCTGGTCGCCTGTGTCGGGCTTGGTGGGCGGGAGTTGCAGGCCGCTGGCGTTGTCGTCGTCTCTGGCGATGTCCGGCGGCAGCGGCGCGGGCAGGGTTTCGACATCGCCCGATGCCGTGGCCGGGCCACCCTTGAAGAACACGTTGTCATTGCGCTGGTCCAGCCACAGCAGCAGGAACAGCAGCAGGCCGGCGGCGAAGGCGATGCCCAGCACGACCAGTGCCTTGGGCGGCAACAGCGGTTTGCGCGGGGAGACGGTTTCAGGCATGCCCGCATTCTGGCACAGCCATGTTCAGGCACCGCGAACGGCGCAGTCGGGCGATAATGCGCGTTCACTCCGTCCGCCCACATCGCCATGCTCGATCCTGCACTGCTGCGTGCCAACCCCGCCGAACTCGCCGAACGCCTGCGCGCCGCGCGCGGTTTCGAGCTGGACGTGTCCCGGCTGGAGTCGCTGGAAGCCGAGCGCAAGCGCATCCAGATTCGCACGCAGGAACTGCAGAACCTGCGCAATACCCGCAGCAAGCAGATCGGCATGCTGAAGGCCAAGGGCGAGGATGTGTCTGCGGTGATGGCCGAGGTCGCCAGCTTCGGCGAGGAGCTGAAGGCATCGGAAGTAGAACTGGAACGCATCCGTGGCGAGCTGGAAGCCATCGCGCTGGGCCTGCCCAACCTGCCGGCGGACGATGTGCCGGCAGGCAGCGATGAAGCCGGCAACGTGGAGCAGCACCGCTGGGGCACGCCGCGCAGTTTCGACTTCGAAGTGAAGGACCACGTCGAACTGGGCGCGCGCCACGGCTGGCTGGATGGCGATGCCGGTGCCAAGCTCAGCGGCGCGCGCTTCACCGTCCTGCGTGGTGAGCTGGCCCGCCTGCATCGCGCACTGGCGCAGTTCATGCTGGACCTGCACACGCAGGAACACGGCTATGAGGAAACCAATGTCCCGGTGATCGTCAATGCCGATTCGATGCAGGGCACCGGGCAGTTGCCGAAGTTCGAGGAAGACCTGTTCTCCACCATGCTGGGCGAGCACAAGCGCTATCTGATTCCGACTTCGGAAGTGCCGCTTACGAATATCGTGCGCGACGAAATTGTCGAAGCTGAAAAACTTCCGCTGCGGATGACCGCGCATTCCATGTGCTTCCGTTCCGAAGCCGGCAGCGGTGGCCGCGATGTGCGCGGCATGATCCGCCAGCACCAGTTCGAGAAGGTGGAACTGGTCAGCATCGCCAAACCGGAAGAATCCGCCGCCGAGCACGAGCGCATGACCCGCGCGGCGGAAACCGTGCTGGAACGGCTGGGCCTGCCGTACCGCCGCATGCTGCTGTGCAGTGGCGACATGGGCTTTTCCTCGACCAAGACCTTTGACCTGGAAGTCTGGTTGCCCTCTCAGAACACGTATCGCGAGATTTCGTCCTGCTCCAACTGCGGCGACTTCCAGGCCCGTCGCATGCAGGCGCGCTGGCGCAACCCGGCCACCGGCAAGCCCGAGCCGGTACACACGCTCAACGGCTCCGGCGTGGCCGTGGGCCGCGCGCTGATCGCGGTGATGGAGAACGGCCAGAACGCCGACGGCAGCATCGACGTACCCGAAGCACTGCGCCCGTACATGGGCGGAGCCGCGCGGATCGGTTGATCTCAACCACGGCAACGGGCAACCACAGGGGGTTGCCCCTACGCGCAATGAAAAAGGCGACCAGTGGCCGCCTTTTTTGCATCGCCTGCCGCAATCAACGGCGGTTGGCCCTTTCAACGATGGCGATAGGTGATGCGGCCCTTGGTCAGGTCGTAGGGCGTCATCTCGACCTTGACCCGGTCGCCGGTCAGGATGCGGATGTAGTTCTTGCGCATGCGTCCGGAGATGTGCGCGATGATTTCGTGGCCGTTCTCCAGCTTCACCCGGAACATGGTGTTCGGGAGGGTTTCGGAGATCGTGCCTTCAAACTCGATGACGTCGTCTTTCGCCATGTGATCCTGTACTTGCAGCGTGAAGCCGGGCGCGAGGCCCGAAAGTCCAACATTCTGACACGCCCGGGCGGGGCTTGCAAAAATCCCGTTAATCCGCCAGCGCCTGCGCCGCCGATGCGCAGACGACCGCAGCCGGCAATTCGCCGAACCCCTGCGCCCAATTGCCGGGCCGACCCGGCAGCTCACGCTGGCGGGCCAGCGCCTGCAAATAAGCCGGTCGCGGCCATGCCTGCACGCCCAGCCGGCGGGTGTGGTCGTTCGGCACCTGCGCGTCGATGATCGGCCAGCCCCAGCCGCGCAGCCGATGGGCGAGGGCGGCCAGTGCCAGGCTGGATGCGCCGGACCGCGCGGAATACATGCTGTCGCCGCAGAACATCTGGCCGAAGGACAGGCCGAACAACCCGCCGATCAGCCGCGCGTCGGCATCGAACACCTCGATGCTGTGGGCATGGCCCAACTTGTGCAGTTCAAGGTATGCCGCCCGCATGCCGGCGGTGATCCATGTGTCGCGCTGGCCCGGACGCGGCGCGGCGCAGCCATCAACCACCTCGGCGAAGGCGGTGTCGGCGCGCACCGTCCAGCCGCTGTTGCGCAGCTTGCGCCGCAGCCGATCCGGCAGGTGCAGGGCATCGGTGGGCAGCACTGCGCGCCGCGACGGGCTCCACCACAGGATCGGTTCGCCCTCGGAAAACCACGGGAAGATGCCGCCGCGATAGGCGGCAAGGAAGCGTGCCGGCGACAGGTCGCCGCCACAGGCCAGCAGGCCGTCGGGATCGTCCAGCGCCGTTTCCACCGGGGGAAACGGTGATGCCGGGTCAGACGACAATGAGGGAATGCGCAACGTCATTTGCACATCGTCGGGATTCCGTAGGGGCAACCCCCGTGGTTGCCCGGAATGAGGCAGGCCTAGGGCAGGCACAGGGGCCTGCCCCTACGGGGAATCAATGCCCCTCGTCGAGGAACCGCTCCGCATCCAGCGCCGCCATGCAGCCGAAGCCGGCGGAGGTGATCGCCTGCCGATAGACCTGATCGGCCACGTCGCCGGCGGCGAACACGCCGGGGATGCTGGTCTGGGTGGCGTTGCCTTCCAGCCCGGTCTGGATTTTCAGATAGCCGTTCTTCATCTCCAGCTGGCCTTCGAACAGCGAGGTGTTGGGGCTGTGGCCGATGGCGACAAAGAAGCCCTGCACCGGGATGTCGCGCGTTGAGCCATCCTGCACCGACTTGACCCGCATGCCGGTGACGCCGGCATCGTTGCCCAGCACTTCATCGACGGTGTGGTGCCAGACCGCCTCGATCTTGCCGGCTTCGATCTTCGCGAACAGTTTGTCCTGCATGATCTTTTCGGCGCGCAGGGTGTCGCGGCGATGCACCAGATAGACCTTGCGGGCGATGTTGGACAGGTACAGCGCTTCTTCGACCGCGGTGTTGCCGCCGCCGATCACCGCCACGTCCTGATCCTTGTAGAAGAAGCCGTCGCAGGTGGCGCAGGCGGACACGCCGCGGCCCTTGAACGCTTCTTCGGACGGGATGCCGAGGTACTTGGCTGTCGCGCCGGTGGCGATGATGAGGGCATCGCAGGTGTAGTCGCCGTTGTCGCCCTTCAGCCGGAACGGGCGCTGCGACAGGTCGGCGCTGTGGATGTGGTCGAACACGACTTCGGTATCGAAACGCTCGGCATGCGCCTGCATGCGCGCCATCAGGTCCGGGCCCATCAGGCCGTGGGCATCGCCCGGCCAGTTGTCCACCTCGGTGGTGGTCATCAGCTGGCCACCCATCTGCAGGCCGGTGACGACGACGGGCTTCAGGTTGGCGCGGGCGGCATAGACGGCGGCAGTCCAGCCGGCGGGGCCGGAACCGAGGATCAGAAGACGGGTGTGCTTGGTCGTGGTCATTGGTTTCGAATGAAAGCTCTATAATTTCGCGGATCGCGGATCCGCCGGCCCGTATAGCTTGGAGGCGGCACCGCCCGGACACAAGGCGCGCCGTTGCGATCCGAGCGTTGCAGCGGCGTATCGCAACCCATCAGGAGCATTCGCAATGCGCATCGGCGTGCCCAAGGAAACCAAAACCCTCGAAGGGCGCGTTGCGCTCGTGCCCGCCGCCGCTGGCGATCTGGTCAAGCGTGGGCACGAGGTCTGGCTGGAGCAGGGCGCAGGCCTGAAGTCCGGTTTCAGCGATGAGCAGTACACCCAGCTCGGGGTGAAGATCGCGCCCGATGCAGCCGCCCTGTACGAGAAGGGCGAGCTGATCGTGAAGGTGAAGGAGCCGATTGCCGGCGACCTGCAGCACCTGCGCCGCGACCACCTGCTGTTCTGCTACCTGCATCTGGCGGCGGAGCCGGAACTGACCAGGCGCCTGCTCGGCATCGGCCTGACCGGTGTTGCCTTCGAGACCGTGGAACTGGCGAATGGCGACCTGCCGCTGCTGGCACCGATGTCGATCATCGCCGGCAAGATCGGCGTGCAGGTCGGCACCCATCTGTTGCACCAGCCGATGGGTGGCAAGGGCAAGCTGCTGGGTGGCCTGCCGTCCACCGAGCGCGGCAATGTGGTGGTGTTCGGCGCGGGGCAGGCCGGCGGTGCGTCCGCTGCGCTGGCCGCTGCGGGTGGTGCCAACGTTACCGTATTCGAAATGCGCACTGACCGCATGGAAGACGCCATGCGCATCGGCCCCAATGTCACTGCGCTGTATCCGTACCATGACGTGGTGGCGCGCGAAGTGGCCTCGGCTGATCTGGTGATCGGTGCGGTGCTGGTCACCGGCGCGCGTGCGCCGCACGTGATGACACGCGACATGCTGAAGGACATGCAGGACGGCAGCGTGGTCGTCGATATCGCTATCGACCAGGGCGGCTGCTTCGAGACCTCGCGCCCGACCACCTGGAAGGAACCGACCTACGTGGAAGCGGGCGTGACCCACTTCTGCGTGACCAACATGCCGGGTGCGGTGCCGCAGACCAGCTCGCAGGCGATTTGCGCGGCGATCCTGCCGTGGGTCAACCGGCTGGCGTCGGGCAGCGCATGGCGCGACAACCCGGCGCTGCTGAAGGGCATCAATGTCGATGCCGGCCAGATCGTGCATCCAGCGCTGCGGGACATGGCTCTTTGACGTATTATCAAGGGCCTAGGGGAACTTCCTGAGGCCAGATCGAAGGTGGCAAAAGCGGCACCCGAGGTCGGCAAGGCCGGCCGCAAAGCGGCATCGAAGACAGCCAGGCCCGGCGTGGTGAGCAACCCGCGCCGGCAGCGCCTGTGGCGTGACCTTGCCCTGATCGCGGTCGCGCCGCTGCTGCTGTTCCTGCTGGCAAGCCTTGTCACCTATTCACCCGCCGATCCGGGCTGGTCGCATTCCGGCAGCATCACTGCGCCCATCCACAATGCCTGCGGGCGGGTCGGCGCGTGGATCGCCGACGTGCTGCTGGTGCTGACCGGCTACGTGGCCTTCTTGCTGCCGTTCGTGCTCGGCGCGATCGCGTGGATCGCGCTGTTCGGCATGGATACCGATGGCGATGGCGAGGCCGATCTCGGCCCGGCGCTGCGGCTGGTCGGCATCGTCGGCTTCCTTGTGTCCGGTTGCGGCCTGCTGGCGCTGCGCGTGGCCGGCTCCAACGACTTGTCGTTTGGCAGCGGCGGCGTGCTCGGCAAACTGGTCGGCAATTCCCTGCAGATGCTGTTCGGCGCGCTGGGCGCAAACCTGTTCCTGCTCAGCCTGTTCCTGATTTCGGTGACGCTGGCGACGGGGCTGTCGTGGCTGGCGGTGATGGATCGCATCGGCGGCTGGGTGCTGGCCTTGCCGGTGCTGCTGAACCGTGGCGCACGTCAGGGCGTGAAGCAGGCCAGCGAATGGCAGGAGGCGCGTGCGCTGCGCGAGGAGCGCGAGGAAGCGCGCAAGGCCGATTCCGAAAACCGCCTGCGCCGCGAGAAGGTGAAGATCGAACCGCCCGCCGCGCCCGTGGTCGAAAAGAGCGAACGCGCCAAGCGCGAGCAGCAGATTCCGCTGTTCAACGTCGGCGATGGTTCCGGCATTCCGCCGCTGGCCCTGCTGGACGATCCCAAGCCGCAGCCCAAGGGCTACGACGAGCAGACGCTGGAAACCCTGTCGCGGCAGATCGAGTTCAAGCTCAAGGACTTCCGCATCGATGCCGAAGTGGTGGGCGCGTATCCCGGCCCGGTCATCACCCGCTTCGAAGTGCAGCCTGCGCCTGGCGTCAAGGTCAGCCAGATTTCCTCGCTGGACAAGGACATCGCGCGCGGCCTGTCGGTGAAGTCGGTGCGCGTGGTCGATGTGATTCCCGGCAAGTCGGTGATCGGCCTTGAAACGCCGAACACCCATCGCGAGATGATCTATCTCAGCGAACTGCTGCGCTCGAAGGAATACGACAAGTCGGCAAGCCCGCTGACGCTGGCGTTGGGCAAGGACATCGCCGGTCGCCCGACGGTGGCCGACCTTGCGCGCATGCCGCACCTGCTGGTGGCCGGCACCACCGGCTCCGGCAAGTCGGTGGCGGTCAATGCGATGGTGCTGTCGCTGCTGTACAAGGCGTCCGCCAAGGAACTGCGGATGCTGATGATCGACCCGAAGATGCTGGAACTGAGCGTCTATCAGGGCATTCCGCACCTGCTCGCGCCGGTGGTCACCGACATGAAGGAGGCCGCCAATGGCCTGCGCTGGTGCGTGGCGGAAATGGAGCGCCGCTACAAGCTGATGAGCGCGGTGGGCGTGCGCAACCTTGCCGGCTTCAACAAGAAGGTGAAGGACGCCATCGACGCCGGCCAGCCGATGGTTGATCCGCTGTTCAAGCCGAACCCGGAACTGGACGAAGTGCCGCCGACGCTGGAAACGCTGCCCTTCATCGTCATCTTCATCGACGAATTCGCCGACATGATGATGATCGTCGGCAAGAAGGTGGAAGAGTTGATCGCCCGACTCGCGCAGAAGGCGCGCGCTGCCGGCATCCACCTGATCCTTGCCACGCAGCGCCCTTCCGTCGATGTCATCACCGGCCTGATCAAGGCCAACATCCCGACCCGCATCGCGTTCCAGGTCTCAAGCAAGATCGATTCCCGCACCATCCTCGACCAGAGCGGCGCGGAAACCCTGCTGGGCCACGGCGACATGCTCTACCTGCCGCCCGGCACCGCGATGCCGGAGCGCGTACACGGCGCGTTCGTCAGCGACGAGGAAGTGCATCGCGTGGTCGAACACCTCAAGCAGAGCGGCGGTGCCGATTACATCGAAGGCGTGCTGGAAGACGCGCAGACCATGTACGACGGCAGCACGGTCGGCGCGACCGGCCTGCCGGAAGCGGCGGGTAGCGATGATCCGGAAGCCGACCCGCTGTACGACCAGGCCGTGCAGATCGTGACCGAAACCCGCCGCGCGTCCATCTCCGGCGTGCAGCGGCGCCTGAAGATCGGCTACAACCGCGCCGCGCGTTTGATCGAAGCGATGGAAGCCGCCGGGATTGTTACGCCGCCGGAACACAACGGCGACCGCAGCGTGCTGGCACCGCCGCCGCCACGCGGCTGATCCTTACTTCGCCGGCTTGTTCGCCTGCAACTCGGTCACGGCGCGCAGGGTTTCGCGCACGTGCAGGTTGGGGTTCATCGCATCGTGGACGAAGGCGATGCGGCCATCCTGCGCGATGACATACGAGGTGCGGCTGGACAGGTTGGGCTTGAGTGCCAGCGTGGCATCGAACGACTTGGCGATCTTCGCGCCTTCATCCGCCGCGACCGCGAACTTGCCGCTGCAATGTTCGGTTTCCATCGAGAACTTCGCCAGCGAATCCAGATTGCCGGCGGTGATGCCGATCACCGTCGCGCCCTGCGCCTTGAACTTGTCGATGGCCTGCGAGAACAGCGAGGCTTCCACGTTGCAGCCCGGCGTATGCGCGGCGGGGAAGAAGTACAGCACCACCGGGCCGCGCTTGAGCGCCTGCGCCAGATCGAAGCGGATCTGCTTGCCGGCCAGCCAGGCCGGCGCGGTGAACATCGGGGCTGCTGCACCGGTTTTGAGCGCGGCCAGCGCAGGCAGGGACAGCAGGGCGGCAAGGGCGAATGCGGCAAGGCGGCGCATGGCAGGTTCCGGTGGACGGGGCTTGCACGATACCCCGCCTGATGAGCGGCGCTGTTAATCTCGCTTCACTTTGCCAACGGGCAGATTCGGAGCAGACATGGCCACGGGCTGGGCGGGTGACGGCGCGGTGCAGGAACAGATCGACGCGACCGTGAAGGACGGCATCGCACGGGCGCGCAGCCGCCTGCCGAGCGGGCCTGGCCTGGAGCGCTGCGAGGAATGCGATACGCCGATTCCGGAGGCGCGTCGCAAGGCGATTCCCGGCGTGCGCCTGTGCGTGGCCTGTCAGGATGCCATCGACCGCGAAGACGCCTCTTTCAGCGGCTACAACCGGCGTGGCAGCAAGGACAGCCAGCTGCGCTGAGGTTTCGGCATCAGTACAAAAAAGAACGCCCGGCAGTTGCCGGGCGTCGTTGTGCATCGATGAAACGGGCGATCAGTGGTCGATGCTGAAGGCCAGGATCATCCCCAGCACCGCCGGCAGGATCATCGCCGTGCCGCGATCGTAGCGGCCGTACTGGTAGCGCCCGTAGTAACCGTCGCGGTAGCCGCGCTCGAAACCCTGGCGGAAGTAGTAGCGGTATTCGTCGTAGCTGACGTAGCGGCCGTTGTAGCCGTAGCTGCCATCCATGTAGCCGTAGTTGTTGCGGTAGTCGAAGCGCCAGCGATCCATGCGGTCGGCGCGGCCGGCCTGCCAGCCTTCCTGATAACCGTCACGGATCGCCTGCTGCAGCAGTTGCGCGCCGTACTGGTTGGTGCTGTACCAGCGGCCACCGTAGTTGTAGCGGTAGTTGTAGGGCGTGGAGTAGTACGGGTCGCTGTAATAGTCGTAACGGCTCGCGTTCCAGCGCGATTGCTGCGCCAGCCAGCGGCGGTAGTAGTCCTGCTGGTAGCGGTACTGCGCGTTGCG
>NZ_JASGED010000005.1:0-5501 GCF_047606765.1 Thermomonas sp.
CACCTTGGCGGCATCGATGGCAGCCTGCGAGACCTGATCGCTGTCGGAACCAAGCCGCACCAGCATCGACGGCACCGGCTCGGCATCCAGCCGCAGCCCCGGCAGGCGCAGGTACTTGTCCATCGCGCCCACCCGCATGTCGCGGGCGATGCCGCGCGCGGCCTTGGCCATGTACAGATCGGTCAGATAGCCGGCAATGCCACGCAGCACGAAGATGCCGATGATCGCCAGCGGCAGCAGCAGGCCATAGTCCTGGTTCCGGGCGACGAAGGTTTCATCGACCATGGGCTTGGTCAGCAGGCCGAACGCGCCCGCCGCCGCGCCTTCCAGCACCAGCCCGACCAACGCCACCAGCAGCACGGCGCGATACGGGCGGGCCAGCCCCAGCAGACGCCGGTAGATCGCCGAAGGTGAGGTCACGCTGCCGCTCACTGGCCCTCGCCTTTTGCCTGCGCTGATTGCGTGGTGGCATTGGCGACACGGCGGAAGCCCAACTGCCCCAATGCTTCATAGGCGGTGACGACCGCCTGCCATGGCGTGCGCGCATCGGCACGGATCAGCACGGTGCGCTCGCGGTCATCGCCGGCGACTTCGGCCAGCGTGCGCTTCAGCGATTCCACGTCGGTGCGCAGCACTTCGCGGTCACCGACGAAATAACGCCCCTGCGCATTGATGAGCAGGCTGAGCGGGCGCGCCTGCGGATCCGCCGGCTGGCCGTCGGCGCGCGGCAGTTCCAGCTTCAGCACCGAACGCGCATCGAAGGTGGTGGTGACCACGAAGAAGATCAGCAGGCACAGCAGCACGTCGATCAGCGGCACCAGATTGATCTCGGGGATGTCGTCCTCGCGATGGTCGCGGATGCGCATGCGCCGCCCTCAGTCCTGCTTCGACGTGGAAGCAGGCTCGGTGTGCAGCACGTCCATCAGGCGCATGGCCTCGTGCTCCATATCGACGATGTAACCGGCGATACGGCCACGGAAATAACGATGAAACGCCAGCGCCGGAATCGCCACCACCATGCCGGTGGCGGTGCAGATCAGCGCCTTGCCGATGCCGCCGGCAAGCTGGTTGGCATCACCGATGCCGTGGTCGAGGATGCCAAGGAACATTTCGATCATGCCGACCACGGTACCGAACAGGCCCAGCAACGGGCCGGCGGCAGCGATGGTGCCCAGCGTGTTGAGGAAGCGCTCCATCCGGTGGACGAGGTGGCGGCCCACGTCTTCGACGCGCTCGCGGATCGCCTCGCGGCTGCGCTGGCGCACGTCCAGTTCGGCGGCCAGCAACGCGCCCAGCGGCGAGGTGGCGCGCAGGGAATCGACATGCGCCGGCTCCAGCGGTTTGCCGCGCGCGACCCAGGCCAGCACCTCATCGCCCAGCCCTGGCGGCATCACCTTGTCGCGGCGAAGTGTCCAGAAGCGTTCGACGATGATCGCCAGCGCCACAGCAGACAGCAGCAGCAGCGGGATCATGGGCCAGCCGCCCGCCTTGATGAGTTCCAGCACACGCACATCCTCCGGCCCTCATGGCCGTTGTCTCTCCGGCGCGTAGCATAGCCCAGCCCCATCTTCGGACAGCCGTGTGGCACGCCTGCGCACTGCATCCCACAGGCGCGGCTGCGCCCTGCGCCGCTCACGCAACTGCAAGCCAGCCCGCCCCAGCCACACCCGCAACGCGCCCGACTGCGCGGTATCCAGCACTTCCGCACCGGCATCGCACCAGCGTTGCACCACCTCCAGACGCGGATGGCGGAAACGGTTGCCCGCCCCGGACGAAACCAGCGCCAAGCGTGCGCCGGTGGCGCGCACGAAATCTGCATCGGAAGAGCCCGCGCTGCCATGATGCGGCACCAGCACCACGTCGCTGCGCAGCAGGCTGCGGGCATCGCGTAGCAGGCCGCGTTCCACGTAATGGCCGATGTCGCCGGTCAATAGCGCACTGCCGTATGCGGTTTCCACGCGCAGCACGCAACTGGCCTCGTTGCCCAGATACGGAAAATGCGGGCCGGGATGCAGCACGCGGAAGCGCACGCCATCCCATTGCCACATCTGCCCAGCGCGGCATTGGGCGATGCCGGGTACGGTGCTGCCTGCGGGCGCAAGCAGCGCGGCCACTGGCATCTCCCGCGCCACTGCAGGCCAGCCGCCGGCATGGTCGTTGTCGCCATGGCTGATGACGGCGGCAGAAAGTTGAGACACGCCCATCCCGCGCAGCGCTGGCAGCACCGCACGCTCGCCGGCATCGAACCCGTCCGGCAGCGCCGGCCCCATGTCGTACAGCAGCGCATGATTTGCAGTGCGCACCAGCACCGCCAAGCCCTGCCCCACGTCGATCACGGTCAACTCGGCTTCGCCCTGCTCAGGCAATTCACGCGGCGGGCACAGCAATGGCAGCCACAGCAAGAGCGCCAGCGGCTTGCCCGGCAGGCCGCGCGGCAGCAGCAGCCAGAACGCGGAGACCAGCGCCAACGGCAGCGCATACCAGCGCGGCTCCGGCAGCCAGGCCATCGCCAGAGGACTGTCGGCGACGCGCACCAGCGCCAGCCACGGCAGGTCAAAGCACCACGCCGACGCCTGCCAGAGCCACTGGCCGAAGCCGGCATGCAGGGTTTCGGCCAGCACGCCCAGCAAGGCCAGCGGGATCACCACCAGACTCCACCACGGCACCGCCACCAGATTCGCAAGCGGCCCGGCGAAGGACGCCTGCCCGAACAGCAGCACGGTCAAGGGCAGCAGCCCCAGCGTCGCCACGGCCTGCGCGGCCACGAAATCCCGCGCCATCGCCCAGCGCCGCGCACCTTGATCGGCGGGCAGGCTCCACAGCAGCCACGCCACGCCCGCGAAGCTCAGCCAGAAGCCGGCACCCAGCACTGCCAGCGGATCCAGCAGCAACAGCACGATGCAGCCCAGCGCCAGCGTGTCGGCCATGCGCTGGCGACGGCGCAGGCAGCGCGCGGCCACCAGCACCGCGATCATCACCGCCGTGCGCACGGTGGGCACGGCAAAGCCGGTCAGCGCCGCATACAGAAAGGCACCGGCAATCGCGCCAAGGCCGGCAGCGAACGGGCGCGGCAACCAGCGGCACAAGCCCGGCATCGCCCACCACAGGCCGGCCACCAGCAAGGCAAAGAACCCCGACACCAGGCCTACATGGAAGCCGGAAATCGCGATCAGATGCGTGAGGCCGGCGGCACGCAGCCGCGCCCAGTCCTGTTCGTCCAGCGCGCGGGTATCGCCCAGCGCCAATGCCCGCACATAGCGCGATGACGATGCCGGCACCACGCGAGCGATACGTGCGCTCATGCGCTCGCGCCATGCGTCGATGCCCCGTGGCGCACCCAACCGCCATGCCAGCACGGGTTCCGCGATGTGTCCATTGGCGGCGATGCGCGCGGCCAGCGCCTGCCTTTCGCCATCGCCGACACCGGGGTTGCGCAGCCCGCGCGGCGCGCGCAGCAGCACCGGCAATTCCCAGCGGCTGCCTGCCTGCAAGGCGGCGCGCGGTGCGGGGTCGTCCTGATACCAGGCCAGCCGCAGGCGCTTTCCACGCAGTGCCTGCGGCTGTTCCAGCGTGTCTTCAACCACGAAATCAAAGCGCGTGCGGCGCACTTCATGCTGCGGCAATTCGGCGATGCGCCCTTGCACCATCAGCGGCCTGCGCTCCAGTTCCAGCGGCAATTGCGCGCACAGCGCGGCATCGGCATGCAGTCCGGCAAACGCGAGGCCGAACAGCAGCGCGCCCAGCCAGCGCAGCCGGCCCGCTCGCCACAAGGCCGCGAACGCGGCAAGCAACACCGCAAGCAGCAACCAACGCGGCGGCAGCGCAGGCAACAACAAACAACCGGCCACACCGGCAAGCAGCAGCGCCGCGCAGCCGGGGCCGAACAACGCAGGCGCGGAAGCTGTGCGCGCAGAAAGATGTGGAATCGGAAAAGCAACGGCCATGCGCGCAGCATGGCGGCGGCGATCCGGTGAAACGATCAGTGCAAGGCGCGTTCCGGGGTCAGGGTTTTCCGACGCGGAATATGGATGATGCCGTCATTCCGGCGAAAGCCGGAATCCAGTTCTTGCTTCCTGCAACTTCCCGAAAAGCTGGATTCCGGCTTTCGCCGGAATGACGAGTAAAGGATTAGAAGAAGTTTTTCAGCTCAAACGTCAGCCGCTGCCAACTCCCGCAGCCTGCCTTCGTGCAGCTCCAGTACCCGGTCCAGCCTGCGCGCAAGGCGGCGGTCGTGGGTCACCAGCACCAGACTGGTGCCATGCGCGCGGTTGAGTTCCAGCATCTGCGCGAACACCGTCGCCGCGGTTTTTTCATCGAGGTTGCCGGTGGGTTCGTCACCCAGCACGCAGGCCGGCTTGTTGACCAGCGCACGCGCCACCGCCGCACGCTGGCGCTCGCCGCCGGACAATTCGCCCGGCTTGTGTTGCAGGCGATGCCCCAAGCCCACCGATTCCAGCAGCGCCTGCGCACGCTGCGCCGCTTCGGCGGTGGGCCTGCCGGCCAGCAGCACCGGCATCATCACGTTCTCAAGCGCGGTGAACTCCGGCAGCAGGTGGTGGAACTGATAGACGAAACCGAGCGAGGCATTGCGCAGGCGGCCGCGCGCGGCATCGGACAGCATGCTCATCTGCTGCCCGGCGACGAACACCTCGCCCGAGGTCGACACATCCAGACCGCCAAGCAGATGCAACAGCGTGCTCTTGCCCGCGCCGGACGCGCCGAGGATCGCCACGGTTTCGCCCGCGCGCACGCTGAAATCCAGCCCGTCGAACACCCGCGTGTGCAGGCTGCCTTCGGCATAGGTCTTGCCGAGTTTTTCGGCACGGATCACTTCATCGCGCATCGGCTCACTCATAGCGCAGCGCCTCCGCCGGCGCGGTGCGCGCCGCGCGCCATGCCGGATAGATGGTGGCGAGGAAGGCCATGACCAGCGCCACGCAGGCGATGGTGATGACATCGCCCGCCTGCATGTCGGTGGGCAGGCCGGTGATGTAATACACGTCGCTTGGCAGCAGTTGCACGCCAAGCAGGCGTTCGATCAATTCCAGGATGCGCTCCAGGTTCAGCGTGAGCACGATGCCACCGATCACGCCCAGCACGGTGCCGATGATGCCGATCAGGCTGCCCTGCACCATGAACACCTGCATCACCTGCCCCGGCGTCAGGCCCAGCGTACGCAGGATGGCGATGTCCGCCTGCTTGTCGGTGACCAGCATCACCTGCGACGACACCAGGTTGAACGCGCCCATCGCGATAATCAGCGACAGCAGGATCGCCATCACCGTCTTTTCCATCTTCAATGCGTGGAAGAGATTCGCGTTGTCCTGCGTCCAGTCGCTGACCCGGTACGGCCCCTGCAGCTTCGCCTGCAAGGCGCGGCCCACGTCGAATGCGGCATCCATGTCGTGCAGCTTCAGGCGCACGCCGGTCACGCCATCGCCCATTCGCAGCAGGCGTTGCAGGTCCTGCATGTGGACCACGGCAAGGCCACGGTCGAACTC
>NZ_JASGED010000006.1:0-45496 GCF_047606765.1 Thermomonas sp.
CTGCGACTGGGTCATGTCCTCGTGCGCGGTGCGGTAGGCCTCCCACAGTTTGAGGATGCCGACGAACTCCGATTTGCCATCGGCAAACTGCGCATGCGCGGCATCGGCGGCGGCGCGCGCGTCGGCCGGGCGTTCGCGCGGGTCGGCGATGCCGAGGAAGCTGGCGATCACCAGCACCTCGCGCAGCACGCCGTGCGCCTGCGCGGCCACCAGCATGCGCGCCAGCTTCACGTCCACCGGCAGCTTCGCCATCGTCCTGCCGATGGCGGTTAGCTTGCGCTGTGCATCGACAGCCCCAAGCTCGCTCAACTGCTGCCAGCCATCGGCGATCGCGCGCGAATCGGGCGGTTCAAGAAAGGGAAACTTTTCGATTTCGCCCAAACCCAGCGCCAGCATGCGCAGGATCACCCCGGCCAGCGCGGCGCGGCGGATTTCCGGATCGGTGAACGCCGGCCGCGCGAGGAAATCGGCTTCGGCATACAGGCGGATGCACACGCCCGGCGCGATGCGCCCGCAGCGGCCCGCACGCTGGTTGGCGCTGGCCTGCGAAACGTCTTCGATGTGCAGGCGGTCGAGCTTCTGGCGCGGGCTGTAGCGCTTGACCCGCGCCACGCCGGGATCGACCACGTAGTGGATGCGCGGCACCGTCAGCGAGGTTTCCGCCACGTTGGTCGCCAGCACGATCCGCCGCTGCGGGCCGGGATGGAACACGCGATCCTGGTCCTTCGCCGACAGCCGCGCGTACAGCGGCAGCACTTCGGTGTGGCGGTATTTGCGTTTCTCCAGCGCTTGGTGCGCGTCGCGGATTTCGCGTTCGCCGGGCAGGAAGATCAGGACATCACCGATGCCCTTTTCCCGCTGGATTTCGTCGCAGGCGGCAACGATGCCGTCCAGCAGCGTGCGCTCGCCTTCTGCCTCACCCTCGCCTTCCAGCGAGCGATAACGCACCTCGACCGGATACCCGCGCCCTTCCACGCTGACCACCGGCGCGCCGCCGAAATGCGCGGCGAAGCGGGCGGTATCGATGGTGGCCGATGTCACCACCAGCTTCAGGTCGGGCCGCCTTGGCAGCAGTTGCTTGAGGTAGCCGAGCAGGAAGTCGATGTTGAGGCTGCGCTCGTGCGCTTCGTCGATGATGAGGGTGTCGTATTTCGACAGCCAGCGGTCGTTCTGAATTTCCGCCAGCAGGATGCCGTCGGTCATGAACTTGATCGCAGTGCTTTCGCCCACCGCGTCATTGAAGCGCACCTGATAGCCCACCGCGCCACCCAGCGGCACCTGCAATTCCTCCGCCACGCGGCGGGCGACGGAGCGCGCGGCGATCCGGCGCGGCTGGGTGCAGCCCACCATGCCTGCAGCGCCGCGTCCGGCCAGCAGGCACAGCTTGGGCAATTGCGTGGTCTTGCCGCTGCCGGTTTCGCCGGCGATCACCACCACCTGATGTTTGCGGATCAGCGCGACGATTTCCTCCGCATGCGCGGCGATGGGCAGGGATGCATCCACCGTGGCCGTTGGCAATGCGGCGGCGCGGCGCTCACGCTCGGCAATGGACGCCTGCAATTTCGACAGGAAGGCATCGCGCAGGGCGGCATCGGCAGGCTTCGTGTTCCATTTCGACCACAGGCCCAGCAGCC
Organism: Thermomonas sp.; assembly: GCF_047606765.1. Classification (GTDB taxonomy): domain Bacteria; phylum Pseudomonadota; class Gammaproteobacteria; order Xanthomonadales; family Xanthomonadaceae; genus Thermomonas. Next base: position 1,635 of record NZ_JASGED010000006.1, read on the forward strand.
GGCCACGGTCACGCGCCAGCGCGCCATCGATGGCACGCCGGGCTTTTCCGGGACTGTTGGTTGGTAACTCCATGGTCATCGTGGAAGGCAACACTCGATCTTCATTTCCCGCACACACCCAAGCCCGTTATTGTCACCGTTTCTCCCACGCAACACCTGCACAGGAGCCTGCCATGGCCAAGAAAAAGTCCGCCGCAAAACCTGAAAAGGCCACCAAGCCCGCAGCCGCACCCAAGGCGAAGGCCGATGGCGCGCCCGCCATCGACATCGGCATCAGCGCTGGTGACCGCGCCAAGATCGCCGCCGGCCTGTCGCGCTTCCTCGCCGACAGCTACACCCTGTATCTGAAGACCCACAACTTCCACTGGAACGTCACCGGGCCGATGTTCAACGCCCTGCACACCATGTTCGAAACCCAGTACACCGAGCAGTGGCAGGCGCTGGACGAGATCGCCGAGCGCATCCGCGCGCTGGGTTTCAACGCACCCGGCAGCTATGGCGAGTTCGCCAAACTCACCTCGATCCAGGAAGAGCCGGGCCTGACCGATACCGCCGACTGGCGGCAGATGGTGGAGCAACTGGTCGCCGGCAACGAGGCCGTTTGCCGCACCGCGCGCAAGGTGCTGGACGAAGCCGACGATGCCGAAGACGCGCCCACCGAAGACCTGCTGACCCAGCGACTGAACATCCACGAAAAATATGCGTGGATGCTGCGTTCGCTGTTGCAGTAACCGATGCCTGCGTGCGGGCGATCCATCCGGGTCGCCCGCTTTCTCAGCCGGCCCAGTTCCGCACGATCCGCGCGATTTCCGCCACGCCTTCGGTCAATGCCGCAGGGCCGGGCTGCAGGATCACCGGCGACTTGATTTCAAACAGCTGCCCCTCGCGCACGGCGGGGATCGCGTCCCAGCCGGGGCGCGCGGCCACTTTTTCCGGGCGAAACTTCATGCCGCACCACGAGCCCAGGATGATGTCCGGCGCGCGGCGGATGACTTCGCCTGCATCTTCGAGGATGCGCGCCTTCGCCAGCGGCTGCGCGGCGCGCTCCGGGAAAATGTCGTCACCACCTGCGATGCGGATCAGCTCGGCCACCCAGCGGATGCCGGTGATCGGCGGTTCATCCCATTCCTCGAAATACACCTTGGGCCTGCGCGGCAGCGTGGCGGCATCGCGTTCGATGGCGTCCAGTCCGCGCCGCAGTTCATCGGCATAGGTGTTTGCGCGTTCGCTCGCGCCAACCAGTGCGCCCACCCGACGCACGTAGTCGAGGATGCCTTCGACACTGCGATGGTTGGAAATCCACACTTCCACGCCACGCCGCACCAGTTCGGCGGCGATGTCGGCCTGGATGTCGGAAAAGCCGACCACGAAATCCGGCTGTAGCTTCAGGATTTCGTCGATCTTCGCGCTGGTGAAGGCGCTGACTTTCGGCTTCTCCCTGCGCGCCTGCGGTGGCCGCACGGTGAAGCCGCTGATGCCAACGATGCGATCCTGCTCGCCCAGCGCGTACAGGACTTCGGTGGGTTCTTCGGTCAGGCAGACGATACGCTGGGGGCCACTCATTCTCTTTGCTCGTCATTCCCGCGAAGGCGGGCATCCATGGACTTTGATTCGACAGGAAAGCAAAAGCTAACGTCCTTGGATTCCCGCCTTCGCGGGAATGACGTTGACCAGGGAAGGTCTGAACAAGCCGTCATTCCGGCGAAAGCCGGCCGCTTCTGACAAACGAATGTTTGTCCAATCCAGCTGTTTGGTAAGTCACTGAAAAAGCTGGATCCCGGCTTTCGCCGGGATGACGTTTCGAGAGTTGTTCAGAGCTTCCCTAGGGGTACAACATCCGCTTCGACCACGTGCCGTTTGCATCGCATGCGTGCAGCCAGCGCTCATGCAGGCGGAACTGCGCGCCGTACCAGAACTCCACCGCACGCGGCAGCACGCGCAAGCCTGTCCAGCGCGGCGGGCGTGGTACGTCGCGCCCTTCGAACTCGCGTTCGTAGTTTGCGATGCGTGCCTCGAACGTCTCGCGTGCATCAAGCGGTTCAGACTGGATCGACGCCCATGCACCGATCTGGCTGCCGCGCGGACGGCTGGCGAAATAGGCGTCGGCTTCAGCGTCAGGCACGATTTCGACCGCACCTTCGACGCGCACTTGCACGCCATCACGCACGCGCGGCCAGTGGAACAGCAGCGCGGCCTGCGGATTGGCCTGCAACTCGCGGCCCTTGCGCCCGTCCATGTGGGTGTAGAACACGAAGCCGCGCGCATCCAGCGATTTCAGCAGCACGGTGCGCGCCGACGGACGCCCATCGGCACTGGCCGTGGCCAGCGTCATCGCGGTGGAGTCCGGCTCGCCGGCGGCTTGCGCCTCGGCGAACAGGGCATCGAATGTGGCAAGGATCTCGTCAGGCAGCGTGCTCATGCGCGCATTGTCGCGCGCATGAGGCGCACGCGCATCACTCCACCACAAAGCTGACCCGCAGGTTGACCCGCCATTCCTGCACGTTGCCGGCGTCGTCGGTGACCACCTTGATTTCGTTGACCCACGCGCCCTTGATGTTCTTGACCGATTCTGCGCACTTCTTCAGGCCGTGCTTCACGGCGTCTTCCATGCTGGTTTTCGACGAAGCGTTGAGTTCGATGACCTTGGCGACGGACATGGCGTATTCCTCCTGGTGATCCGGCGCGAAGTGGCCGGAATGACCAGCTTCGCGCCGCGCCGGTTAAGGTCGCGCAACGGCTGCTAGCATGTTGCGATGCGCAACCGCAGGCACATCGTGTTGATCGGCCCCATGGGCTCGGGCAAGAGCACGCTCGGCCCGGCGCTGGCCGCGCGGCTGGAGCTGGGTTTCGTCGATCTGGATGCACGGATCGTGGCGGATGCCGGTTGCAGCATCGCCAGGATTTTTGCGGACGAAGGCGAGGCCGGTTTCCGCATTCGTGAATCCCGCGCGCTGGCCGAAGCCCTGGCCGATGCGCCTGCCGTCATCGCCACCGGCGGCGGCGCGGTGCTGGCGCAGGCCAACCGCAATGCGATGCGCGCTGCCGGCACCGTGGTGTATCTGCATGTCGATGCGGATACCCAACTTGCGCGGCTGGCCTTTGATACCACCCGCCCGCTGCTGCAAGACGGCGACCGCGCGCAGAAACTGGCCGCGTTGCAGGCCATCCGTGAACCGCTGTACCGCGAGGCGGCGCATCTCCTGTTTGACACCGCATACCTGATGCCGGAGGCCGCGGTCGCGGCGCTGGCCGGCCTGCTTGCATCCGACGAGGCAACACATCCATGAGCGATTCGCTGCATACGGTCGAAGTCAGCGGTGCCGCACCCTATGCCATCCACATCGGCCCCGGCCTGCTGAAGGACGGCGCGCTGCTGGCCGCGCCGCTGCGGGGCCGGCATGCGCTGATCGTCAGCGATGCCAATGTCGCACCGCTGTACCTGCATCGGGTCGAGGCCGCACTGCGCGCCGAAAAGCCGCAACTGCGCATCGGGCGGCATGTGATCGGCGCGGGCGAAGCAGAAAAAACCCTGGGCAACTTCGGCACCGTCATCGAAGCGCTGGCCGAACTCGGCGCAACCCGCGACGCCACCGTGATCGCGCTGGGCGGTGGCGTGATCGGCGACATGGCCGGCTTCGCCGCCGCCTGCTGGATGCGCGGCATCGACTGCGTGCAACTGCCGACCACCTTGCTTGCGATGGTGGATTCCTCGGTCGGCGGCAAGACCGCGGTCGATATTCCACAGGGCAAAAACCTTGTCGGCGCCTTTCATCCGCCGCGCGCGGTGATTGCCGACACCTCCGCGCTGCGCACCCTGCCGCCGCGCGAACTGCGCGCGGGGTTGGCGGAAGTCATCAAGTACGGCGCGATCATCGATGCCGATTTCCTCAACTGGCTGGACGCAAATGCAGACGGCCTGCTGGCCGGCGACGACGTGCTGCTGGCCCGCGCCATCGCCCGCAGTTGCGCGCACAAGGCGGCGATCACGCAGCGCGACCCATTCGAACGCGGCGAGCGCGCCCTGCTCAATTTCGGCCACACCTTCGGCCATGCCATTGAGGCTGAGCAAGGCTACGGCGATGGCCTGAATCACGGCGAGGCAGTGGCGGTGGGCATGGTGCTGGCGGCGCGGCTTTCGGCTGCGCTGGGGATGGCATCACGGGAGGATGCCGAAGCCCTGCGCACGCTGCTGCTGCGCTATGGCCTGCCGGTGGACGTGCCTGCCGGGCTGTCGCCGGAGGCGCTGGTGGCGCGGATGCGGCTGGACAAGAAAGCACAGGCCAGCGGGCTGCGCTTCGTGCTGTGGGAGAGCGCAGGCCGCGCGCGCGTGGTCGCCGATGTGGACGAGGCGAAAGTGCTGGATGTGTTGCACGAGGCGTAATGCCTTTCCCTTCTCCCCTCGGGGCGAGGACGGGCTGCTCGCGCGTCATTGGCGCACGCTCGTCCGAGCGCCCTGCGCGCCACGCGCAGGGCCGGGGCGCGGAGCGAGGTGGCGCGCAGCGCCGGATGAGGGTTCGGGCATCGACCGGATTCGTCCTGCGCCGAACCCTCACCCTAACCCCTCTCCGTAGGGAGAGAGGCTTGAACACCGTACAATTTCGCGCATGCGCCTTTTGCTGCAACAACGCCCCGACGGCCACGAAGCCCCGCGCTTCGTCCAGCTCCAGCTCCAGCCCGACCTGCTGGGCGGCTGGACGCTGCTGCGCGAAACCGGGCAGATCGGCGGGCGCAGCAGCCTGCGCAAGGAACTCTACGCCGACCAGAACAGCGCGATCACCGCGCTGGAAGCGGCCCGCGACCAGCAGATCAAGCGCGGCTTCCAGCTGGTCTTTGCCCAAGGTGCAGATGCGCCCCGCTGACGGATTTCCCGTGACTCAATCGATCAACTCCGCGTCCAACCACCCCGCTTTCAACAGCCGCTTCCTGCGCGCCCTGCGCCGCGAAACCGTGGACGCCACGCCGGTCTGGCTGATGCGGCAGGCCGGCCGCTACCTGCCGGAATACCGCGCCACCCGCGCCGCTGCCGGCAGCTTCCTGGCGATGGCGAAGAACCCGGAGCTGGCCTGCGAAGTCACCCTGCAACCGCTGCGCCGCTTCCCGCTGGACGCCGCGATTCTCTTTTCCGACATCCTCACCGTGCCGGACGCGATGGGGCTTGGCCTGTATTTCGTCGAAGGCGAAGGCCCGAAGTTCGAGCGCCCGGTGCGTGATGCCGCCGCCATCGCAAACCTTGCAGTGCCGGACATGGAAACCGAGCTGCGGTACGTGTGCGACGCGGTGCGCACGATCCGCCGCGAGCTGGATCCGGCCATTCCGCTGATCGGTTTTTCCGGCAGCCCGTGGACGCTGGCCTGCTACATGGTGGAAGGCGGCGGCAGCGACAACTTCGGCAAGGTGAAGGCACTGGCGCTGAACGACCCGGCGGCGATGCACCGCCTGCTTGAAGTGGTCACCGATGCCGTCATCGCCTACCTGTCCGCGCAGCGCGCGGCGGGCGCACAGGCCTTGCAGGTGTTCGACACCTGGGGCGGCGTGCTGTCGCCTGCGATGTACCGCGCGTTTTCGCTGCCCTATCTCACCCGCATCGCCCGCGAACTGAAGCGCAACGATGTGCCGGTGATCCTGTTCGGCAAGGGCAACGCGCCTTATCTGGATGACCTGTTCGCCAGCGGCGCGGATGCCATCGGCGTGGACTGGACGGTGACGCTGGAAGACGCCGCACGCCGCGCAAATGGTCGCGTGGCGCTGCAGGGCAATCTTGATCCTGCAATGTTGTACGGCAACCCGGACGCGATCCGCGCGCAGGTGCAGGCGACGCTGGACAGCTATCGCGACGGCAACGGCGGTTCGCGCGAGGGCCACGTCTTCAACCTTGGCCACGGCCTGTCGCCGGACATGAACCCCGAACACGTCGCCGCGCTGGTGGATGAGGTGCATCGGTACAGCGCGCGTTGATTGTTGCCACGCGCAACCTGTAGATGCGGAGCTTGCTCCGCATGGCGTGTCGAAAATGTGCCGAGCAAGCTCGGCACCTACACGATCCTCGACCGCATCAGTCTGTAGCGGTGGAGCTTGCTCCACCAATGAGCGCCTCCAGCGCCTCCACCAGCATTGCGCCGGTCACCGGCTTGCGCAGGAAGCCGTCGAAACCGGCATCCATCGCCTGTGCTTCGGCATCGCGATCGGAGCGCGCGGTCACGGCCAGCAGCGGCATCGCCACGCCCTGCGCGCGCAGCATGCGCGCCAGTGCCAGCCCATCCATGCCCGGCAGGTCGAGGTCTAGCAGCGCGGCATCGAAGGCATGCGATGCCGTTTCCGCCAGTGCGGCCAATCCATGCGCAGCATGCGTCACCGCATGGCCCTGCGCCTGCAGCAAGCCGGTGATGACCTGCGCGACGATGGCATCGTCCTCGACCAGCAACAGATGCAATGTGCGCGATGCCGCGTCGGTCGAAGCCGTGACCATGTTCTCCACCCGCGACAACACCGCATGCGGCAGCGGCAGCTCGACGATGAAGCGCGTGCCCTTGCCCGGTTCGCTTTCCACCGCGATGCGCCCGCCCATCGCGGCGGCAAGCTCCTGGCTGATCGCAAGGCCCAGCCCGCTGCCACCATAGCGTGCAGCGGTACGCGCGCCATCGGCCTGTTCGAAGCGGCGGAACAGGCGGCTGCGCTGTTCCTCGCTGAGACCGGGGCCAGTGTCGGTCACCACGAAGCGCACGCCCTGTGGCTGCAATGCAAATGTTTCCAGCGCGACGTGGCCGGTTTCGGTGAACTTGATCGCGTTGCCCAGCAGGTTCAGCAGGATCTGTTCGAGGCGGGTGCGGTCGCCGTGCAGCGCATGCGGCGCATCCGCCGCCAGCGCATCGACAAAGGCCAGGCCCTTGCGTTCAGCGACCGGCGCCATCAACCCGGCCACTTCGTCCAGCAGCGGTTTCAGGGCGAAATCCGCATTCGAAAGTTGTAGCTTGCCGGCCTCGATGCGGGCCAGATCCAGCGCGTCATTGACCAGCCGCAGCAGGTGTTCACCGGCGCGGCGGATGGCATCGACATGGCTGCGCTGGCGCGCATCAAGTTTGCTTGCCTGCAGCAGTTCACTCATGCCCAGCACGCCGGTCATCGGCGTGCGCACTTCATGGCCCAGCGTGGCAAGGAAGCGCGACTTGGCTTCCGAGGCTTGTTCGGCAAGCTGCCGTTTCTGCTCCGCCAGTTGCCACGCATGGCGGCGCTTCAACCGCTGCCGGTACAGCCATGCCAAAAGTGCAAGTGCGCATGCGCCCAGCAGCACGAAGCCCACGCGCGCCCAGGCGCTGCGCCACCACGGCGGCGGCACCGCGAAGGTCATCACCTGCTCGGCAGCGGCATTGCCGGCGGCATCCTGTGCGCGCATGCGCAGCGTGTAGCGGCCCGGTGCCAAGCCGGTGAACACGCGCTCGCCACTGTCGCCCAGCGCGACCCACTCCTTGTCGAAGCCGTCGAGCCGTGACCAGTAGCGATTGCCGGCGGGATCGTCGAATACCAGCAGGCGCGCGCGGATGCGCAACTCGCGATCATCGCGCGCAAGCGTGGCGGCGCTGGTCATCGGCAACTCGTGCCACTGACCATCTCGGCGCACGGCAATGCCGTCGATGCGCAGCGTTGGGCGCAGCGGCTTCGGTTCCGGCGCATTGGTATCGACCAATAACAGACCGCCATCGGCGGTCGCCGCCAGCAACGCGCCGTCGGGCCGCAACAACGCCGCGCGATCGATGAACTCCTCGCTGCTGCTGCCGTCCTGCATGCCGACGTGGCGCAGGTTGCGGCGCTGCGGTTCCCATCGATACAAGCCGCGCGAGGTGGTGACCCAGACGCGATGCCGCGCATCGACGATCAATGCAGCAGCCGCCACCGCCGGCATGCCGTGGTTTGCATCGACGCGCTGTGCCAGCCGCCAGCCGTTGCCCATGCGCTGGTACTGCTCCAGCCCCGACAGGCGCTGCAGCCAGAATGTGTCCGCACCATCGAAGGCCAGCGCATGCGCAGCCGCGCTGCCCGCTGCGCTGAGTTGCACGAAACGGCCTGCCTTGGCATCGAAGCGCAACACGCCACCGCTGCCAGCGATCCACGGCGCACCATCTGGCGCGAGCACCATCGCATCGATATCGGCATCGCCCAAGCCGGATTGTTCGCCTGCGGGCAGATCGCGCAACACCGCGCCGCTTGCCGGGTCACGCTGCTGCACACCGCCACCCGCCACCGCCAGCCACAGCGTTGCATCCGGCGCGATGGCGACGAAGCCGACCCGCCCCGCCGGCACCGGTGCCCGCGCATCGCTTGCTGTCCATTCGTCGATGGCACCATCTGCGCCGATCCGCAGCAGGCCCATGTGATGCCCGATCCACAGCCGCCCTGCCGGGTCTTCGGCAATCGCGGCAGGCTTTACCGTGCGCAATCGTTCCAGTGCGTCAGGATCCAGCGACCGCACCACGCCCATCGGGCCGAGGTGTTCCACCCTGCCGTTCAAACCACCCAACCACGCGCCACCATCGCGCGCCAACCCAAGTGCGCGATAGACCGCGCCTTGCAGGCCATCGCCCGCGCCGTCCAGCTTCGCAAGCTGTCGCCAATCGGAACGCAGATAGCCCAGGCCGCGCCCCGCCACCGGCACCCACAGCGCACCACCGCGCTCGACTTGCAGGCTGCTGATTGCATGCGGAATGTCGGGGCCACCGGTCGCAACCGGCACCGGCGCATCATTGCCGCGTTGCCGCCACAGCCCGCGCTGGCTGCCGATCCAGTAATCACTGCCGCTGCCGCTGGCGATGGACAGCATCGCATTGGGACGATGGAACATCGGCGACCAGTCCGGCTGCGACCACTGCCCCGCCGCATGCCGCCATACGCCCTGCGACGTGCCGACCCACAATCCATCTGCCTGCATCGTCAGCGAATACACGATCAATGCACCCTCGGCACCCGGCAGCGGCACCGCGCGAAAACCCTCCGCATCCTGCTGCGCCAATCCTTCGTCAGTGCCGACCCAGAGCAGGCCATCGGCATCCACGGCCAAGGCCAGCACCGTGTCCGAAGGCAGGCCCGCGTCCACCGAAAAATGCCGCAGGCGACCATCGGCATCCATCCGCCCCAGGCCACCGCCAAACCCGCCCATCCACACCACATTGCCCTGCCGCGCCAAGGCCCAGACATCGCCATCGCCCAGTTCCGGATGCGTGGCCTTGCGGTAATGCACGAAGTGCTGGCGCGCCGCATCCAGCATGCTGACGCCGCCGCCCTCGGTCGCCGCCCACACGCGATCCTGCGCATCCACCAGCAATGCCTGCACGTTGTTGCCGGGCAGGCTGGCGGGATCATTCGGATCATGCCGCCAGATGCGCATGCCCACGCCGTCGTAGCGCGCCAGGCCATCGGCGGTGGCGATCCACAGATAGCCGGCGGCATCGTGCGCCAGGGCCTTGATCGCGGTTGAAGGCAGGCCCTGCACCGGGCCGACCACGCGAAAACGCGGGCGCTCGGGCACCGCCGCCAGCGCGCAGGCGCAGGCCAGCCACAGCAGCAGCGTTGCGAATCGAACGTTCATGCGCCCCCCTCTCCCGCCGCCATGCTCGCAATGCCACGTTGCGTGCGCAAGCGCGCGCCATTCACGCCGTGCGCGCATAGAATCCGGCCATGCACGCTCGCCGCCGCCACCTGCTGCCGTTCACCCTGCCCGCGCTGCTGGCCTGCACCCAGACCATGGCGGGCGACGGCACGGCCACGACACCGCGCTACGTGTTCGATCCGGTGCATACGCGGGTGATGTTCAGCATCGACCATGCCGGGTTCTCGAACGCCATCGGCACCGTTTCCGGCAGCGAAGGCAGCCTGCATTTTGATCCCGAACACTGGGAACGCACGCAACTGGATGTCAGCGTGCCAATGACCAAGCTGGACATGGGCGATTCCGGCTGGACTGCATCGGTGTTTGCGCCGCGCTTCCTCAACGTGAAACGCTACCCGCAGGCACGCTTCGTCGCAACCGAGGTGAGCCGCACCGAAGGCAAGCACGGGCGCGCCTGCGGCCGGTTGACCCTGCACGGCGTCACCCGCCCGCTGTGCATGGAACTGACACTCAACCGGATCGGGCGCTATCCGCTGCCGCCGTTCCGCCGCACCGTCGGTTTTTCCGCCAGCGCCACGCTCAAGCGCAGCGACTACGGCATGAAATCGTGGCGCTCGCTGGTGGGCGACGACGTCGTGCTTCGGATCGAAGCCGAGCTGTACCGTCAGGAGGACGCAACCGAAACCAGCCCACCAATCCGGGAGCCCGCGCATGCTGAAGAACAGCCGTGACCAATGGGGCAGCGTCAGCAAGTGCCTGCACTGGCTGATCGTGCTGCTGATTTTCGGGCTGGCGGTGGTCGGGCTGACGATGGGCGAATTGCCGCGCACCCCGAAGTATTTCTGGGTCTATACCGCGCACAAGTCGATGGGCATCACCGTGCTGGTGCTGATGCTGCTTCGGCTGGGCTGGCGCCTGTATGCCGGCGCACCCGCGCCGGTGGCCGGCACGCCACGCTGGCAGCATGCCGTGGCATCGGTCACCCACTGGGCGTTGTATCTGGTCGCGCTTTTGGTGCCGCTGTCCGGCTGGATGTATGACTCCGCCAGCGGGCTGCGCCCGTTCCGCTGGTTCGGCCTGTTCGACGTGCCCAAGCTGGTTGCCCCAAACGAACAACTTGCCGAAAACGCGCATGCCGCGCACGAGCAACTGTTCTGGCTACTGGTGTTGCTGGTCGCTGCGCACGCCGGCGCTGCGCTCTACCACCACATGTTCCAGCGCGATCACACCCTCAAGCGCATGCTGCCGGGATACAGGGCATCGCGCACCACCACATCGGAGCACCCATGAAAATCCGCACCATCGCCTTTGCAAGCGTGCTTGCCGCGATGCTGACCGCTGCGCCTGCCATCGCCACCGATTACGTGCAGACCAAGCGCGCCGGGCTGGCCTTTGCCGGCAAGTACGACGGCGAGTTGTTCACCGGCCAGTTCGGCGGCTTTACCGCGAAGCTGCACTTCGACCCCGAAAAACTGGACGAAGCCAAACTCGAAGTCGATATCCAGCTTGCCGGCACGCATACCGGCAATGACGAACGCGATTCAACGCTGGTCGGCAACGACTTCTTCAACGTGGCGAAGTTCGCGCAGGCCCGCTTCGTTGCCACCACGTTCCGCGCGCTGGGCGAAAACCGCTACGCCGCCGATGGTAGCCTGACCCTGCGCGGCGTCAGCAAGCCGGTGACGCTCACGTTCACATGGACACCGGGCGAACGCCCGCTGCTGGTCGGCAGCGCCACCGTGAAGCGGCTGGACTTCGACGTGGGCGGTGGCGATTGGGCGGATACGGACACCATCCCGAATGCCATCGCGGTGGCAACCAAGGTGGAGTTCAAGCCTGCGAAGTGATGCATGCCGCAGGTGCCGAGCTTGCCCGGCATGGAAAAACGTGCGCTAGTAGGTGCCGAGCTTGCTCGGCAAATCGACATGCGGAGCAAGCTCCGCATCTACAACGACTCATGTCATGCGGAGCAAGCTCCGCATCTACAGCCCGGTGTGCAGAAAGTCGCGCAGCTTCTCGGCATCAAACGGCCAATCCAGTTCCACGCCGCGCGCATCGTCGCGCAGCACCGGCACGCGCAGGCCGTAGCGTGCCTCCAGCGCTTCATCATCGTCGATGAACACGCTGTCGAACGCAGGCGCGCGTGCCTGCGCCAGTGCGTCCAGCGCAAGGTCGCAGAGGTGGCAGTTGTCACGCTGGTAGAGAATCAGGGCCATACGCCCGCGTCCGTCGGTTTGCCGCAGTCCGCCCTAGAATAATCGCCTTCCCTTGCCTGGCTGCGCCGCATGGCTGTTTCCACCTTCGACCTGTACAAGATCGGCATCGGGCCGAGTTCCTCGCACACGGTCGGGCCGATGCGTGCGGCGGCGCGTTTCGTCCAGCGCCATCTGGCTGAAACCGGCAAGCTGGGCGACGTGACCCGCGTGCGCGCCGAGGTGTTCGGTTCGCTGGCGCTGACCGGGCGCGGCCACGGCACCGACAAGGCGGTGCTGATGGGGCTGGAAGGCCACTGGCCCAACCGGATCGACCCCGACATCATCCCCGCCGCGCTGGAACGCATCCGCAGCACGAAGGCCATCCGCCTGCATGGCGCGCGTGAGATCGCCTTCAACGAAAAAACCGATCTGGTGATGAACAAGCGGCAGAAGCTGCCCTTCCACACCAACGGCATGCGCTTCATCGCCTTCGATGCGGGCGGTGGCGTAATCGCCAGCCGCGATTATTACTCGGTCGGTGGCGGCTTCGTGGTCAATGCCGATGAGGCTGCGGAGGATCGCATCGTCGCCGATGAAACCCCGCTGGCCTTCCCGTTCCACACCGGCGAGCAGCTGATGGCGCAATGCGAGCGCAACGGCCTGTCGATTGCCGCGCTGATGTTCGAGAACGAAAAGGCATGGCGCAGTGATGCCGACATCCGCGCCGGCCTGCGCGAGCTGTGGCATGCGATGCAAAGCTGCGTGACGCGCGGCATCCGCGAAAGCGGCACCCTGCCCGGTGGCTTGCATGTCACCCGGCGCGCGCCATCGCTGCATGCCGAACTCTCATCGCGCCCCGAAGCGGCGATGCGCGACCCGCTGACCGTGCTGGACTGGGTGAACCTGTACGCACTCGCAGTGAACGAGGAAAACGCCGCCGGTGGCCGCGTGGTCACCGCGCCGACCAACGGCGCTGCCGGCATCATCCCGGCAGTGCTGCATTACTACGACCGCTTCTGCCCCGGCGCGAACGAACAAGGCGTGTTCGACTTCCTGCTGACCGCAGCAGCCGTCGGCATCCTCTACAAGGAAAACGCCAGCATCAGCGGTGCGGAGGTGGGCTGCCAGGGCGAGGTGGGCGTGGCCTGCTCGATGGCCGCAGCCGGACTCACGGCGGCACTGGGCGGCACGCCGGGACAGGTGGAGAACGCCGCCGAAATCGGCATGGAACACAACCTTGGATTGACCTGTGACCCCATCGGCGGGCTGGTGCAGATCCCCTGCATCGAACGCAACGCGATGGGCGCGGTGAAGGCGATCAACGCCAGCCGCATGGCCCTGCGCGGCGACGGCAAGCACAAGGTCAGCCTGGACAAGGTCATCCGGACCATGCGCGACACCGGCCGCGACATGCAGGACAAGTACAAGGAAACCAGCCGGGGCGGGCTGGCGGTGAACGTCATCGAGTGCTGATACCGCTCGTCCGCCGGGATTAGCCTCCCAGCAGGCCTCCCACCAAAGGAGGATGGCGACGGGCGTGATTGCGGGGCTAGACTGCCCCCATGCGAGCCTTGCCGGCGAGCGTGTTGCAGGGGGCACTGCTGACCGGGCTGTACTTCGCCGGGGCGGTGATCGCGATCCTGTATCTGCGCACCCCGGCGGATGTCACCCTGTTCTGGCCCGCCGCCGGCATCGGTTACGTGGCGGTGTTGCGCTACGGGCTGAAGTACGCGGCCACCATCGCCATCGCGCAACTCCTGCTGCACCTGCTGGTCATCCCGGTACCGGCGCAATTCCTGCCGTTTTCGATTGCCAGCAACGCGGTCGGCACGCTGGTCGCCGGCGCCTATGTGCAAAACCGCCACGATCAGATCCGCTTCCGCATGAGCGACGGCCTGCTGCTGTTGCGCGGTGGCCTGGTACTGGCACTGGTCAGCGCCGGGATCGGCACACTGGGCATGCTGTATGCGCGGATGGTGCATGCCGACGAAATGCTGCGCGTGCTCATCCAGTGGTGGCTGGGCGACCTGCTGGGCATCACCTCGGTGGCACCGGCACTGCTGCTCCTGTTCTATCGCAAGCATCGCAGGACGGCCGACGCCATGCCCGCCGAGGGCGGCATGCGCGAACGCGCGACCTGGCTCGCCGTCCTGTTGTGCGTGCTGGCCGGCGGGCTTGCGGTGATGCGCAACGGCAGCATGTACCCGCTGGCGCTTGCCACGCTGCCACTGGGACTGTTGCTGTGGTCGGCGGCGCGCTTTCCGCCGGCGTTCACCGCAACCGCGACGATGGCGGTGACGGTGTTCCTGGCCCTGGTGCTGGGGCTTGGGTTGAGTGGCTTCGACCGGCCCGAATCGATGCGCGATACCGGCTTGATGATGGGCACGCTGACGGTGAACTCGGTGATCCCGATGCTGCTGGTCGCGTCCTATCAGGAACGCTTCAACGCGATGACCGCGCTGCACGTCCGCGCCACCCGCGACCCGCTGACCGGCCTGCTCAACCGCGACGCCTTCGAGGATCAGGCGCGCAACCAGCTCGCCAACGCGCAATCACCGCTCACCCTGCTGTACGTTGACCTCGATCATTTCAAGCTGGTCAACGATTCGGCCAGCCATGTCGCCGGCGACGAGGTAATCCGCAACATCTCGGCGCTGGTACATGCGGAGTTCGGCACCGATGCGCTGATTGCGCGCAGCGGTGGCGACGAGTTCTCGGTACTGGTGCCGCAATCCACCTCGGCGGCGCTGATGCGTGGTCGCAATCTGCTGGCGGAAATCGAAACCATGCGCGTGGCATGGCAGGGACAGAACCTGGGCACCACTGCCAGCATTGGCCTGGCCACCAGCCAACCGCCGCACATGGCCTTCGACGAACTGCTGTCGCAGGCGGACGCGGCCTGCTTCGAAGCCAAGGAACACGGCGGCAACCGCCTGTTTGCCACCGAACCGAATGCCGATGACCTGCGCACGCGGGCGCGACTGATGCACAGCGCCATCGCCGCACGCGAAGCGCTGGACCAGCGCCGCTTCGACCTGTGGTGCCAGCCCATCGTCGATCTGCGCCAGCCGCAGGCGCGCCAGGCGCATTTCGAGGTGCTGCTGCGCTGGCGCGACGATGATGGCAACCTGCGTCCGCCAGCGGAATTGATTACCGCCGCCGAACGCTACCGGCTGGGCCCGCGGCTGGATCGCTATGTGCTGGATACCGTGCTGGGCTGGCTGGAAGCACATCCACACGCGGCGGGTGAAGTCGGCCAGTGCAACATCAACCTGAGCGCGGCCACGCTGGCGGACGAGGAGTTTGGCGATTACTTCGCCGGCCGCCTGCACCGCAGCGCACTCAGCCCGGAGCAGTTGTGCCTGGAAATCACCGAGACCAGCGTGGTGCGCGACATGAACCGCACCCGCCGCTTCATCGGGCGCATGCGCGACCTGGGTTGCCGCTTCGCGCTGGACGACTTCGGCACAGGCTTTTGCTCGTTCGGCTATCTGCGTGACCTGGATGTGGACTATCTGAAGATCGACGGCAGCTTCGTCCGCAACCTCGACCAGTCCGACCTGTCGGAAGCCGTGGTGCGTTCGATCACCGAAATCGCCCATCTGCTGGGCATGCGCGCCGTTGCCGAACACGCGGAAACCCATGTGCAACTGGAACACCTGCGCGCGCTGGGCGTGGACTATGCGCAGGGCTACGTGTTCCAGCGCCCGATCCCGATCGAGGAGTTCTTCGGCATCGCCCGCGCGGCGTAATGCGTTCGCTTGGCGCGCTCAACTCGATTGAATCGCCAGCACGTCGTCCAGCAATGCAGCCGCAGTGACTTGCGCACCCGCACCCGGCCCCTGGATCACCAACGGGCGCTCGCTGTAACGATCCGACCAGATCGCCACCTTGTTGTCGGTGCCGGCACCACCTGCCAGTGGATGATCGGCGGGCAGTGATTCCAGCCCCACCGTGGCCTGTCCACCAGCTTGCAGGCGCGCGATGAAACGCAGCTTCTCGCCATTCCTGCGAGCTTCGGCATGGCGTTCGCGCAGTGGCGCATCCAGTGCTGGCAGCGCCGCATCCACCTGTTCGCGTGGCAAGTCTGCCAATGCATCCGGCACCAGTGACTGCACCTGCACGGCCTCTGCATCCAGCAAAAAACCGGAGGCACGCGCAAGGATCAGCAGCTTGCGGCGCACGTCCTCGCCGGAAAGGTCTTCGCGCGGGTCAGGCTCGGTATAACCGGCATCGCGCGCCTGCCGGACATAGCCCGAGAACGGACGCAGGCCGTCGTATTCGTTGCACAGCCATGCCATCGAACCGGACAGCACGCCGGCCATCGCATGGATGCGGTCGCCGCCCGCCTGCAGTGCGCGCAAGCTGCGCAGCAGCGGCAGGCCCGCGCCCACGGTGGCGCTGTCGCCATAGCGGGTGCCAGCGGCTACCTGCGCCGCACGGATCGCCTGCCAGCGCGCCAGTGACGTGCCCTGCCCCAGCTTGCAGGCAGTGACGACATGGATGCCGTTGCCCAGCCACCTTGCATGCCGGGTGGCGACCTGTTCCGACGCCGTGGCATCAATGACGATGCGCACGCCACCACGCCCCAGCGCGTCTTCCACCACATCCAGCGAACCGGGCGTTGGCGCGTTGCGCAGCAGCAGGTCATGGTTGTCGAGCGGCAGCCCATCGCGATTGCCGATGGCATGCCGCGAATTGCCGACATGCACCAGCGACAAGCGTTCGCCCAGCGGCGTCTGCGACCAACCTGCCAGCCGCGCCAGCACCGCGCTGCCCACCGTGCCGGTACCCAGCAGCGCCACCCGTGCCGGCTGCACGCTGGCACCGCGCAAGGTGGCGACGCACGCACTCACGGCGCGGCCTTGCGCTCTTTTCCGCGAACGGCCTGCACGCGCGCAAGCGCGGCTTCGATGTCGGCCAGCAGATCATCGGCATGTTCGATGCCCACCGACAGCCGCAGCAGGCCATCGGAGATGCCGGCAGCGGCGCGTGCTTCCGGCGTCATCGCCGCATGCGTCATGGTGGCCGGATGCGCGACCAGACTTTCCACGCCGCCCAGCGATTCGGCCAGCGTGAAGTACGAAAGGCCATCGACGAAAGCGCGCACTTCGGCTTCGCCACCTTCCAGTTCAAGGCTCAGCATCGCGCCGAAACCATGCTGCTGGCGCGCGGCCAGCGCATGCCCCGGATGCGAGGCCAACCCCGGATAATGCAGCGCGCGCACCGCCGGGTGCCCGTGCAGCAGATCGACCAGCGCCTGCGTGTTTTCCTGATGCACGCGCAGGCGCGCATCCAGCGTGCGCAAGCCGCGCAGGGTGAGGAAGCTGTCGAACGGCGAACCGGTCAGGCCCAGGCAATTCGCCCACCACGCCAGTTGCTCATGCTGCGCGGCATCCTTCGACACCACCGCGCCGCCCACCACGTCACTATGGCCGTTGATGTACTTGGTGGTGGAATGCAGCACGAAATCCGCGTCGAAGTCGGCAATCGGGCGCTGCAGCGCCGGTGACAGGAAGGTGTTGTCCACCAGCGCCAGTGCGCCGGCCTTGTGCGCGGCATCGATCACGAAGCGCAGGTCGGTGATGCGCAGCAGCGGGTTGGACGGGGTTTCGATCCACACCAGCTTCGGCGATGCGCGCAATGCATCGGCCAGCGCGCGCGGATCGGTCAGGTCGCAGGTGACCAGCGTGAACGCACCCTTTTTCGCCAGCGCGTTGAACAGACGCCAGCTGCCACCATAGCAATCATGCGGCACCACCAGCGTGTCGCCCGGCTGCAACAGCGCGTTCAGCACCAGTGCCACCGCGCCCATGCCGGTGGCCGTCACAACGCCGCCTGCGCCGCCTTCCAGTTCGGCCAGTGCTTCGCCCAGCAGGTCGCGGGTGGGGTTGCCGCTGCGGGTGTAGTCGTACTGCCGCTTGTTGCCGAAGCCGGCAAAGCTGAAGTTGCTGGACAGCACCAGCGGCGGCGTCACCGCGCCATAGGCAGTGTCACGGTCGATGCCGGCGCGCACCGCGCGGGTGGCGCGATGACAGTCAATGGCGGCATGCGTGGTGGCGTTGGTGCTCATACGGAAACTCCAATGGACTCTAATGCGGGGGCGGGAATGGGTGCGGGGCGGCTTGCGCCGTGCAGTTCTGCGGCAAGCAGCGCGTCGATGCGGTCGGTTTCCTTCAGGAAGGCATCGTGGCCGTAGGGCGAACGCAGCACGCGCAGGCGCGCGCCGGGGCCGATGCCTTCCACCAGCGCGGCGGCATCGGACATCGGCACCAGACGGTCGCCTTCCACCGCGATCACCGATACCGGAATCTTGATCGACGCCGGATCGACGCGATGCAGGTCGATGGATTCGGACAGCCGCAGCCATGCGGTGGCGGACACGCGGGCAACGAACTTCGCGCCGGCGGCGTCCAGATAATCTTCCGCCGCAACGCGCACATGGCCGTTGCTGACCGTGGGCGGCGCGTCGAAGCGTTCCTCGAACTCCTCCGGCGTGCGGTAGCTCAGCATCGCGAACTGCCGCGCCAGCGACAGCCCCTGCTCGTCCGCACACTGCAACTGGCCCAGCGCAACCGCCTTGCGTTGCAACGCGCGCCATGCGGCGGCATACGGATGCGGGCGATGCGCGCCGCTGACCGCGACCAGCTTGCGCAGCCGGGCCGGGTGCCGCGATGCAAGTTGCAAGCCGGTCAACGCGCCATAGGAATAGCCAACGAAGGCTTCCAGCACGTCGATGCCAAGGGCATCCAGCAGCATGGCGATGGCATCGGCCTGATCGGCGGTGTCGATGGGCGCGTCGATGCTGCCGTCCGCGCCCACGTAATCAAACGCGAGGATGCGCAGCTTCGCCGGATCCAGCGTGCGCCCTGCATCCAGCAGGCCTTGCGCCCAGCCGGGGCTGGCATCGAACGCATTGGCGGCAACGTGGCGGTTGGCGGAAATGCCGCCAGCCACGAACACCACCGGTGCATCCGCCGGGCCAACCAGTTCATAGCGCAGGCGCAATTTGCGCACGCCGGCATGGCGCGTTGCCAGCACCGCATCCAGCACGCCACAACAGGCGCTGTCGGTGTCTTCGGCCATCACGCGCGCACCGTCAGCACCCGTACCCTGGGGCTGGATCTGGCTGGCTTGGTTGCGTTCGGCAAGGCTCACGGCAGTACTCCCGATGGACTGCCATCGAAGTTCTGCGGGGGAGCCGAAAGAAACCGGCAGGTGCCGGTGCTGCGGGCCGTTTGGTGCGGCATCGCAACCATCTTCCGGTGGACGCTCAGGTCCCCGCAGGATTTGGCACCGCGAGGGATCGGCCGCGCTGCGGTCGATCCATCAGGTTGCCCCGGCGTCCTTGGGCCTGTCCCTCAGCCGGTCTCGATGGATGGGCGCAGTTTGGTGCCGGCACCCACGCCTGTCAATCGCTTTATCCCGATGAAGCGATGTTAATAACCAATCGTCATGACACGGATCGGGGATACTGCCCGCCATGCGCACATTCGCCCTGCTGCTGGCCGGCCTGCTGCTTGCCCCGTCGCCCACGACGGCGCAGGACGAGACGGCCAGCGTGGTCGCCCATCTGCGGATCGAACCCGGCGATGGCGACTACCTCGCATGGGCCGACAACCTGCTGGCCGGGCCAGTGGAAGTGCGGCTGGAAAGCAGCGGCAGCGCCCCACCCAGCGAACCGATGCTGCCCGCGCGTGCGTCCATTCCCGCAGGCGGCAGCGCGTTGGTGGCGCGGCTGAAACCGGCCAGTGGCCGCAACGGATTGATGCAGCTGCGCCTGACCGGCGTACCCGGCAGCTCGAACGCACGTCCGCGCGATGTCGAATACCTGCCGCCGCTGCGCGAACCGGAGATGCGCATCGATCAGGGCTTCGAAGGCGCGTTCAGCCATCACGACGACGAGAACCGCCATGCGCTGGACTTCGCCACCGGCATCGGCACACCCGTGCATGCGGCGCGCGCCGGCACGGTGATGCAGGTCGAAGCCGGCTTCCACGGCAACGGGCTGGACTATCGCCGCGATGCCGCGCGCAGCAACTTCATCCGCATCCTGCACGACGACGGCACGATGGCGCTGTACGCGCACCTCGCGCATGACGGTGTGCTGGTGCGGCCGGGCCAGCAGGTGCAGGCCGGTGAACGCATCGGCATGTCCGGCAATACCGGCTACAGCACTGCGCCGCACCTGCACTTCGTGGTGCAGGTCAATCGCGGCGGACGCCTGCAGTCTGTCCCGTTCCGCATGCACGGCGTGCTGACGACCCACTGACCGCCGCTTTTACTGAAGCGATGTGCGCAGTGCCGCCGCCTGCGCCTGCATCCCGAGTTTGCCGTACACATCGGCCAGCCGCTGCGCGGCGGTACGGGTGCGGGCATGCTCTGCGCCGAAGCGCGCCTGCAGCCGCGCGTGGCTGTCTTCCAGCACGCGCCGGGCTTCGGCCAGACGCCCCAGTTGCGCAAGACATTCGCCGCGATTGCTGTCGAAGATGGCGGCAAACGGATGATCCACACCAAGGCGCACGCGCACCTGCGCGGAAAGCGTGTCGAACTCGGCCAGCGCTTCACGCAGGTTGCCGCGCTTCATCAAGAGCATGCCAAGGTTGTTGCGCGGCGCGAACGTGTCTGGCGCACCCGGCCCGCCCCGGCGCTGCTGCGCCGCAAGCAAACCGCGCAGCAACTGTTCCGCGCCATCCAGATCACCCTGATCCTCCAGCCCGTAGGCCAGCACGCTGCGCGCCACCAGCGCCTTGTCATCGCCCTCGGGGCGGTTGGCATCCAGCCATGCACTCGCACGCCGCACCAGCGGCACGCCTTCGCCGGAATTGCCATGTTCGATCAGGAACGACCCCAGATTGAGCTGGCTCATCACCGTGCCGGGATGGTTTTCGCCCAATACCGCAAGACGGCCTTCGGCAGCGCGGCGGAACGCGGCCTCTGCCTCCGTGGCATGGCCCAGCTTGTTCTCCACGATGCCGAGCTGGTTCCACGCGAACAGTGTCTGCGGATGCCGTTCGCCGAACACGCGGGCATGCCGCTGCGCGGCATCGCGCACCACGTCCAGCGCGGCGGCGTAATCGCCATCAAGCTGCAGGGCGGATGCAAGTTGCAGTTGCAAACCCAGCGTACGCTGCGCGTCCTCGCCCAACTGCTTGCGCGCCTGCGGCAACAATTCACGCAATGCGGTCACGGCTTCCTTCTGCTTGCCGGTTTCGCGCAGCAGTTCCGCAGCGGATTCCTCCACCGCGATGCGCAGCGTGGGCGTCAGTGCATCGCCACGCGCACGCAATGCTGCCAGCCCGCGCTCACCGGCTTCGTAGTCACCGGCCACGATGGCGCTGCGTGCGCTTCCCAGCAGTAATTCATCACGCAGCGATGCCGATACGCCTTCCTGCTTCAGCGCGGCATCAAATGCCGCACGCGAACGCGCACCGTCACCCAAGCCCAGCCATGTCACGCCCAGCACCTGCTGCAGGCGCGCGACCGCACCTGGCGACAGCGAGGAATCGTCGAGTTCCGCCGCCGCCACGTCGAGAATGTCGCGCACCCGCAGGTCACGGCCCTGCGCGCGTTCGGGATCGGCCTCGGTCAGCATGTTTTCGACGAAGCCATTCACCGCCGCCAATTCACTGGCACGCGCCTGCGCCTGCGCCAGCGCGGCGCGTGCATGTTGCGCGGCGATGACGCTGACGATGGTCGCCGCCAGCAGCGACACGAACACCATGCTGGCGGCGATGGTGAGGGCGCGATGCCTGCGCACGAAACGCGCAGCGCGATAAGCCAGCGTCGGCGCATGTGCGCGCACCGGGCGCGAGTCCAGCACTGCTTCCAGATCGTCCGCCAGTTCCGCAGCGGTTGCGTAGCGCTGGTCAGGTTCCGATGCCAGCGCCTTCATCACCACCAGATTCAGGTCACCGCCGGCATCGCGGTTCAAACGCCCCAGCGGCTGCGGGTCTTCGCGGCGCACGATTTCCAGCGCCTCGAACAGTGTCGAGGTGGACAGGCGCGGATGCGGCAACTGGCCGGACAGCAGTTCGTAACCCATCGCACCCAGCGCATACACGTCACTGCGCGCATCCACGTCGCGCGCATTGCCGGCCAACTGCTCCGGACTCATGTAGGGCAAGGTGCCCATCACCTGCCCGGCGTGGGTCATGCCTTCGCCGTCGCCTTCGTCGCCATGCAGGCGGGCG
The DNA here is from genome assembly GCF_047606765.1 of Thermomonas sp. Lineage (GTDB taxonomy): Bacteria > Pseudomonadota > Gammaproteobacteria > Xanthomonadales > Xanthomonadaceae > Thermomonas. Next base: position 23,621 of record NZ_JASGED010000006.1, read on the forward strand.
ATGCCGAAGTCGAGGATCTTCGGCTGGCCGTGTTCATCGACCAGCACGTTGGATGGCTTCAGGTCGCGATGCACGATGCCGCGCTGGTGCGCGTAATGCACCGCACGCGCCAGCTTCGCCAATAACGTGATGCGCGCGCGCAGGTCGGGGCGTTCGCGTTCCAGATGGCCGCGCAGATCGGGGCCGCGCGCCGCGCCGGGCGATGATGATAACTACATTTACTCCATAGCCCTCCAAAATGAGCCATGAAGATCGGTCGGAACCCGCTGAAATGAAAGCGGGTTTTCGGCCGAAAACATTTGGTTTCGCGTTTTACGCACGCTTGTTCGCCGAAGCCACGTTCCCCATCGACAGCGTAGAGAGGGACCGGCATCATAGGCACGTCGCCGCGCGAAGGAGCAAAACACGAGCAAACCGCGTCAGCCGGTAAGGAGCAGAGCCATGGCCGTTGTGATGCTGATGAGCGTTATCCTGATCGCGATGCTTTGCGTCGCGGCCTATACGCTCGCGGTCTATGCGCTGCCCTTCATGCTTGGATTGACGGCCGCGCAGTTCGCTTATCACACCGGCTCCGGCTTGATCGGCGCGGGATTGGTCGGCTTGGTCGCGGCCGGTGCCGCCTTCGGCATCCTGGCACTTCTCTTTGACTCATTACGCTCCCCGATCCTGCGCCTCGTCGTGGCGCTGATCTTCGCAGCGCCCGCCGCCGTGGCTGGTTATGCGCTTGTCCACGGTGTCACCAAGGAATCGGTCCCGTCCGAAATCTGGCGGCAAATCTTCTGCATTATCGGCGGCGGCTTTGTCGGGATTTCCGCCTTGCTGCGACTGGCAGCACCTTCGGCCGGTGGGCCTGCGCCCGTTCGCTAAACCAACGACATAATATCAAATTGACCCGGCGCTAAAGCGCCGGGGCTTTGTCACTGGCGGCCCTCCGGCTCACTACGGCGCTATTTGGGGGGCGCGTTCGCCTCCGGGCCGGCGCGGCTGCCGCCGCGTCTCATCTGATCGTTATGAAGAAGATTGCTAAGGGCGCTGCCCTCGCGCGGCGCAAGAAAACTCTTTGGCCTTTCGCGGCATAAACGGCCCGCTCCCCGCAAGCGGGTCCCCTCCATTTATTCCACGGTGCCAAAGACTTTCCTGGCACCTTACTACCCCGGTCTCGCCGACGGGCAAGGGTTCAGGAGCGGCGCTTCGCTGCTCTGAACCCCAAACCCGAAGGAACAGAGACATGACCAGCGCAGCCGATAGCAATCCCCGCATCTATGTTGCCTGCCTTGCAGCCTACAACAACGGCTATCTGCATGGTGCCTGGATCGACGTGGATCAGGACGCCGACGAGATCAGGGACGAGATTTCCGCCATGCTCGCGCGTTCGCCGATCAAGGGCGCGGAAGAATATGCCATTCATGACTACGAGGGCTTTGAAGGCGTCACCATCAGGGAATACGCCAGCATCGAGAGCGTGGCGCGGATGGGCGCGTTCATCGCCGAGCATGGCGCGCTAGGTGCGGGTTTGCTGGAGCAATTCGTCGGCGACATCGACCAGGCCGAAACCGCCTTGCAGGACTGCTATCATGGACAGCACGCCAGCCTTGCCGACTACATGGAGGAGTTGACTGTCGAAAGCGGCGTCACGATCCCCGAAGCTCTGCGCTATTACATTGATTGGGAGGCGATGGCGCGCGACGCCGAAATGAGCGGCGAGTTTTTCATCATCGAAACCGCGCGTGACGAGGTGCATGTTTTTTCCAACTGCTAGGGGCTGATTTGCTTTGCCTGCACCGCCAGGCAAAGCAAATCCAAGGCGTCCCGCAATTATTTAGATGCGCGCGAGAATACCCAATTTGAACGACTGGCCAAATCGGGAAAGCACCGTTAATAATAGTTAAACAGCAAGGTTCTGACCGACACGAACAACATTTCGCGTCATACCGGCTACTTCCCGTTTCTACAGTTTCGGAAACTCTCTATCCGGGCGTTGTCTCGTTCGCCCGTGAGTAGAGAGGGTGCGCCATGCTTCGCGTTGATTGGCGTGCGCCGGGGGCTTACGGGCACGCGAAAGCCATTCCCCCCGCCGGTTTCGCCTGGGAATATCTTCGTCGCCATGAGGATTATCATCGCGACTTTCAGACCATATCACACATGAAGGAGCCGACCGCGAGCGAGCTGGACGCATTCTCGCAACGATGGGGGTTGCGATTTCCCGTGCGACCCCGAAACCCCACCTGACCGGCAATCCCTGTTCTGGATTCCGAGCCTTCAGCCGCAAGCGGTTCTCCTGTCTCCGGTGCAGCATCGTGACGGGAAAACGGAGCCTATCGTGACGCTGGCGCATCTGTCCGGCCTCGACCTACGGCACGCGGCGGACGGATGGCATGGCCTCTGGCATGTCGATGGCGTCACGCATCAATTCTGGCTGCCCCAGGCCGTGCCCGATGCAGCCGGCTTCTATGCCGTATCCCTACCGATGGATTCCTATATGGAGCTTCGCGCCCATGCCGCCCGCCGTCTTTGGCGATCCCTCAATGGGCGCGCGCCTGGCGCAGACTTCCGCACCATGCCGACGCAGCTCCGGCGGTTTCATATCCTGTCCCTGCGCGCGCTCGACGCCCGCTTGCGAGGCGAGAGCTATCGAACCATTGCGGAGGTGTTGCTTGGTTTTCGCGGTAGCAAAGAAGATTGGGAGGTCGATCCACGCAAGAACCAAGCTCGTCGTCTGGTAGCCCACGGGCTGAAAATGATGCGGGGCGGCTACCGCCTCTTGCTGCACTATCCGATCAAGCCCAATAACCAATAACAATCAGGTATCCAACGACGGTATAGTCATCTGCTTCTGGAAATTACTCCAGTCATATACTCGTTTAGATCGCGAAAACCCTGAACCGTCCATGTGAACGCAGGCAGTCTTACGCCATTTTCTCGCAACGTCCTCGGAATACGGTCTCCGTTTGGACGGAGTATTACAGATGAAACAATGACGCCGGGATAATCGGCTAGGCGTCTCTTGAATGCAGGCGTTGTAAGATCAGGCGTGGGAGGAACGCTTCTTCTGGCCAACGGGCCTGTGCCTCGAATATCAGTTCCATGGCACATGGCGCATCTCTGCACAAAAATCCGCTGCCCATTCGCGCTGTCTGCAAAGGAAGCGGAAGGGATCGAAAGCGTTGTTATGGCAAACGCGGCGAGAAGCGTTTCTTTGATCTTCATTGTGTTCCGTGCGTCCTATGCTCATCGCACCACATACAGAAAATTTCGCGAAATTCAAAAAGCGTAGGTTTTATAAATCTCGCAAACCTTCAGTTACCTTTTGCTACCGCCTGCTCCAAGATTCGGCGATAGCCTACGCGTGAAAGCCATTCGGCGCGGGCGAGGTGACTTTCCCAACAATGCCGCGTCCGCGCTTCCTCGCCAACCGGATCACGATGCAGGACAATCCGCGCGACTTCCTGCCAATCCGCACCTTCCGCTTTCGCATCGAGAAGACGCCAATAGGTGACGTGGTGCTGTTCGTCGTAGGGCGTAACGTCGTTCCCGCGCGGCGCTTCGTCATCCACATCGGGATCGAGTTCTACAGGCACTCGCATGGCCATTCCCCTTATCGAGAGGGTTTGTCTGCGGTGCGCCCCCGCAAACATCCTCTCTGACTCTTGGTGATCGGGGAGTTAGTAACCGTGACTAGACGGCCCCATGGCCTTTAGTTCGAAGAACCTGTTGCATACGCCACAGGCTCCCCGACCATAGGGTCAAGGAGTGTGGTGCCGTCACGGCCGACACCAACCGCTAGTCAGGGGTTACTACGCCCCCGGAGCAGCGCGTCACTGCTCCTTAGCCAGCCTTACCCGAAACAGGCGGAAATGTCTTTGCCTATTCGATGTGACCGGCAAGGAGCCGCTGAAAACTCACGTCTTTTCGTTCTGATAGGGGGTGCCGCCAGCGCATAGGCGCAAATGCGGCACGCTACCCGTCGCCGATCCCTCGCCATGGTTCGCCACAGCCCGCCGAAGTTTTCGGCGGCCACATCGACGAACCAGAGGTGATCCTATGGCCATCCGCCGCAATGCGGACCTGCCGCCGCGCCTTTTGCGCACCCAGGAAGCCGCGCGCTTTCTCGGCTTGTCCATCCGCACCCTAGAGAAACATCGCACCTACGGCACCGGCCCGACCTATCGCAAGATCGGCGGCCGCGTCCTCTACACCGTCCGCGACCTTGAAGACTGGAGCGCGGTCGGCACCCGGAAATCCACGCGCGACAAGAACGCCGGCACCGTATTTCCCGCGCGTCCGCTCACGCCCAAAGAGCTGGGCGATTGCTGAATGCTGCGCGATGACGACCATAGCCCCGCGCAGCCGGCCGAGGACAGCGAACGCAGCCGCCTCGACCCCTTCGTAGTCGCGACCGGCGACGCCGCCCCGCGCGACCAGCGCGACTTGATGGAGCGGCCGTTCTTTTCCCTGGCGAAAACGCCGCGCACCAAGCCGATTTTCTACAAAGCCGCCGATGTGGAGGTTCAGGTGTTCGGAATGCCCGAACACGGCATGGCGACCATATGGGACGCCGATGTTCTGATTTGGGCTGCCTCGCAGATCGTCGCGGCCGAGAACGACGGCCTGCGCACGTCGCGCTTTTTCCGCTTCACGCCCTATCACCTGTTGCGCGCCATCGGCCGACCGACCGGCAACCATCAATATCTGTTGCTGAAAGCCGCGCTCGCGCGCCTGCAATCGACCGTCATCGCCACCACGATCCGCAACGGCACGCATTGGCGTCGCCGGCAATTCTCATGGATCAACGAGTGGGAGGAAATGACGACGCGCGCCGGTCGCGTCGAGGGCATGGAGTTCGTCCTGCCCGAATGGTTCTACAACAGCGTCATTGATCGCTCGCTCGTCCTCACCATCGACCCGGCCTATTTCCGGCTCACGGGCGGGATCGAGCGGTGGCTTTACCGCGTCGCCAGGAAGCACGCCGGCCACCAGCGCCATGGCTGGATTTTCGAGGTCGCGCATCTTCATCAGAAATCCGGCAGCCTCGCGCGGCCGTCCGATTTTGCGCTCGACCTACGCCGCATCGCAGCCCGTCAGCCGCTCCCAGGCTACCGGCTCCAGATCGAGCGAGAAGACGGCCGCGAGTTGCTGCGCATCCGCCCCGAAAATTTGTCCACAGTGCCTGTTGAAAAGGGTGTGAATACCATCGGCAGATCAGGCGCACGGGGTATCGGCACATCAGGCGCACCACTATCGGCAGATCAGGCGCACGAACCACAGCTAACGCTTTGGCCTGAAACGCGGAATCCGACCGCTAACTTATCTAACAGAGAATCTAACTCTTTTTCTTTGACGCGCGCGCACGCGATGCGTGGTGCCGGTTCGACCCGAAGGGGCGAGCCATGATGCGCGCGCTCGACCTGTTCAGCGCAGCGGCGGGAGGATGGTCGCTTGGCCTTCACCGTGCCGGCTTCGTCACCGTCGCCGCCTGCGAAATCATCGAATGGCGGCGCATCCTTTACGCAGAGAACAATCCCCATGTCAGACTCTACGACGACGTGCGTGCCGTTACGGCAGCTCGACTTGTTTCCGACCTTGGAATCCTTCCCGACATCATCGTCGGCAGCCCGCCGTGCCAGGACATCAGCACCGCCAACACAAAAGGGAAAGGCATCGACGGCGAGCGTTCCGGCCTCTACCTCGAAGCCGTCCGCCTTGTCGGAGATTGCCGACCTCGCTGGTTCGCTTTTGAGAATAGCCCTAATCTCCGAACTCGCGGCGCTGACCGGCTTCTCGATGCACTGGAAACGCTCGGCTACGCCTGCGAACCGTGCGTGGTGGGTGCTGAAAATGTCGGCGCCAACCATGTTCGCAAGCGATCATGGCTCATCGGCTACGACCCCGAACAGCTTGCCCGGCATTGTTGGAACGCCAATCAGCAAGATCGGTCGACGATCAGGCGGGTTCGCAAGCAATCGACACCCGACAATGACCGAAGCATTGCACCACGCTTCGCTTCCGACGCCAGTGGCTCAATCTCAGCAAGGCGGCATACGTCTGGAGGGCGGATCAGCGGCGCGGAAAGCCTTGAAGGAATCGGGGTTGCTCGACCTGTTCCGCAATCGCCCACTCCCCACGCCGATGGCGACGGACGGAATGACGAATGGCGCGGGCGGCGGAGCGGCATCGACATATCCGCTACGGATGATCCTCGCGACGCCGAGGAAATCGGATGCGGATCGGGGTGGTCGGGGCGATGTGTTGAGCCAGTTGCAGGGTCATGCCAGCCACCATGCGGGCATGATGCCGACCCCGGTGAAGCCGAACGGCGGTCGCAGGTTGAATGCGCAGGAGATCGAAACGGGCAAGCGGTCGAACGGCGCGAAAGCGCAGATCGACACGCCGAACCTGCTCCGTCACGCCGCGGCGATTCTGCCGACGCCGACGAAACGGGACAGCCGCATGGACAGCTGGAGTCCGGCCTACGAGCGGCGGAAATCGCCGACGATGGACGCGGTGATGAGCGGGGCGATGATAGCCTCGACGCCGACAGCGACGGCGAACCAATTGGCGCCATCGTCGATCCAGAAATGGGCGGGAGCGCGGGCGCTGGCGGTGATGTTGCAGAGCCGTGGCCTGACTGGAACGGCGGCTTTGCCCATCACCTACGGCTGGATGATGGGCTTTCCGCCTGGGTGGCTGACACGCGCATTGCGCTCGGCAGTCGCAAAGGGACTTCTGCTGCCAGCCTGATCGTCGAAGCCTTCGGCGACGCCGTTCTCCCGCAAATCCCCGAAGCTATCGGCCGCGCCATCCTGCGCACCGAAGCCGCGCTCGACGCGGTGTTCCTGCGCGCCTCTCACGACATTCCCGGAGACGAACAATGACCCGCCGCGCCCATCGCAGCGCGCACGGCCGTCCGCTGCCGGACGGACCCGCGCCCTTCACCACATTGGTCGAGCTGACCTTCGACAAACGCAAGGTCGAGCACTGGATACGCTTCGGCCGCAAAAGCTACGAACAGATCATCGACCGTCGCCGCAGCGTCGTCGGCTTCGCGCCGGAGAGCATCTTTGCCTTCGTCCGGTGGGCGAACGGCGAGCACGGCACGATCATTTCCCGCATCGACATTGTTCGCGCCATCGGCCGGGGCGAGCCTTATCAAACGCTGCCCTTCGTGCGCCCTGGCGGCGAAATCCTCTTGCGTCTCGACGGCTGGCAGAAGGTTCAGAGCGCGCTTGCCGTCATCGACGCCGTGGAAGCCCTGGGCCTCGATCCGACCGACGTATCGCCGGACTACTGGCGGCACGCGCACAACCGCCTATCCGCCAATCTGGAGCCGAGCGCCTACACGCCGGAGCGACATGCGGCATGGATCGGGCGACGGAGGATCGGCCCATGACGCGCGCCGGCCTCCTTATCGCAACCGCGCTCGCAGCCATTGGCGTCGGCTATCCTGGCCTCACGCCGATGCCGATCAAGCTCATCTGGAACGCATCGGCGAGCGCGCCAATCGGCTTCTACACAATCGACTTCGACGGCCCGTTCGAGGTGACTGATCTTGTCGCCGTCGATGCGCCCGAACCGCTCGCGACCTTTCTTGACGAGCGCGGCTATCTGCCGAAGGGCGTGCCTCTGTTGAAGCGCGTGCGCGCCGTATCCGGCCAGACTGTTTGCAGGTCCGGGCATGTCGTCACCGTCGATGGCATCATTGCCGGCGTCGCGCTCGACCGTGACCGGATCGGCCGCGAGTTGCCCGTCTGGCAGGGCTGCCAGCGCATCCATACCGGCGAAATCTTCCTGATGAACTGGCAGGTCCGCGACAGCCTCGACGGCAGATATTTCGGGCTGATTTCCACCGACCAGATCATCGGTCGCGCGGTCCCGCTCTGGACCGATGAGGAAGGCGTCGGCCGCTACGAGTGGCGCGCGCCGACGCGCTGACTTCGCACTTCCCCCAACCGACCAGAAGGAGACTGCCAATGCCTGCCAATATCTTTGAACCCACCGCCAACGGCTATGCCGGCCGCGTCCGGCTGTTCGGAATCAACGAGGCTATCGCGCTCGTCGAAACCGAACCGAGCGACGCCGACAATGCGCCGGCCTACCGCGTCCATCTCGACGACGAGGACGGTCCCGAAATCGGCGGCGGCTGGAAACGTGTCGGCGAACGCGCCGGAGATTACATCGCCCTGGAGATCGACAGCCCGCTTTTCCCCGCGCTGTTTCGCCCGGCGCTGTTCCAGGCCGACGACGAGGGGCGCACCTTCCGGCTCGCCTGGAAGCGGCCACGGGCGCGCGAGGACCGGAGCTGATCGGTGCGCGGTCCTCTCATCCCTCTGTTCGCGGCAAATCCGTCTCATCCCTTCGTCCCGCTCGACGACCGGACGGCCGGCGCTTCGCGCGCACCCTTTACCGAAGCGAGCACGCTGGCAGGCTGGCGTCGTGGCGGAGACAGGGCGGCATGGCGTTGCGCCGTTCTGTTGCTCGCGGGCGCGTTTTCCATCTGCGCCGAGCCGGGCGTCGTGGTCGCGCAATCCGCGCCGGTCACGCGCCCGGTTGCCATCGATCCCCATGCGGATCACATCGCGGAGGCGGCGCAGCGGTTCGGCATTCCCGAACGCTGGATTCGCGCCGTGTTGCGCGCCGAGAGCGCGGGCGACAGGCGCGCGGTTTCGTCGGCCGGCGCGATGGGATTGATGCAGGTCATGCCCGACACCTGGGCGGGCTTGCGCGTCCGCTATCGGCTCGGCCGCGATCCCTATCAGCCGCGCGACAACATCATGGCTGGCGCCGCCTACATGCGCGAATTGTGGGATCGCTACGGCAACGTCGCTGCGATGCTCGCCGCCTACAACGCCGGCCCCGGCCGCTACGACGAGCACCGTTCGACCGGCCGCCCGCTGCCCGCCGAGACACGCGCCTACGTCGCCGCGCTCGCGCCGATCCTTGGCGGCGCGGTGGCGTCCGATTCACCAGCGCGGCGGGCTGCGCCGCCGCCCGACTGGCGCGAAGCACCGCTTTTTATCGTGCGGCCGAACGACAGCCGGGCGACCGTCGCGCCGTCATCCAACGCGCAATCCGGCGACCTGTTCGCCGCCGTTTCGGAGCGGGACCGGCGATGAAAATTGCCTATGCCGACCCGCCCTATATCGGCTGCGCGCACCTCTATCGCGATCACCCCGACTATGCCGGCGAGGTCGATCATGTGCGCCTGATCGAGCGGCTGGAGCACGACTATGACGGCTGGATATTGCACGCCGCCGCAACGCCGCGCTCCATCGCGACGCTTGCGCCGCTGGTCGAGCGGACGGGCGCACGGTGGATGGCCTGGGTGAAGGGGTTCGCGGCGTTCAAGCGCAATATCCCCGTCGCGTTTGCGTGGGAGCCGGTCATCGTGAAGGCCGCGCGAAAGCCCGTCGTCAGCAAGCGGCTGGTGATGCGGGACTGGATTCAGGAGAGCATCACGTTGCGCCGTGGCCTCACTGGCGCGAAGCCCGAAGCGGTTTGTCATTGGGCTTTCGAGATGGTCGCGGCGCGTCCCGACGACATGCTCGACGACCTGTTTCCCGGCAGCGGAGCGGTCGCGGAAGCGTGGCGCACATGGCGGCTCAAATTCGCTTTGCCGGGCGAGCCGGTGGCGCGGATCGCTGCATCTATCGGTGTGCAGGATCAGGCAGCAGATGGAGCAGAGCCATGAGGGCCGGAGGGGCAGAAAGGGGCGAAGGAGCGGAGGGCAAGATAAAGGAAACCGGCACTAGGTCGGCCGGATTTCTGAAATTGTTGTTGTCTGCACACTGGTTAGATGGGCCGCGAGCGGCACCATGCTTTTTGATCCCGCGTGCCGCGATCTTGTGCAAAGCCTTGGCTTTGCTGGGTTTCGGCCGGCACTACGGCCGCCGAAAGCCCGATTTCCTTGATTTTTGGCCGGAGGCGCATCCTTGAGCGCCGACGACGAAAACCGCTTCCGGCCGAAGCCCGGTCGCATCCGATCCGACGCGCGGCCGGGCAAGACCAAGAGCTTTTTCAGCCAGGCCAAGAAGATCGCCCGGCAGCATAGCGCCAGCCCGTCCAGATCGTCGCCACGTTCAGCACAGCGCCCCGGCAAAAGCCCGACCGGCAAGAGCGGCAAAGCCTCGCGTTCGACCAAAGGACCGGGCCTGCAACGCGGGCGCGGTGCGGCCTTCGTTCGCACCCGCACCTTGTCGGGCGGCTGGCGTCACAGCGCGCCTGGAATGCGCCGCGTCGTCGTCAAGACCCGCTACGTCAAGGACGCCGGCCGGAACGGCAAGGCCGCGGCCCATCTGCGCTATATCCAGCGCGACGGCACATCGCGCGACGGAGAGCGCGGCCAGCTCTATTCCGCGACCGAGGACCGTGCCGATGGCGACGCCTTCGTTGAGCGCGGCAAGGAGGATCGGCATCAGTTCCGGTTCATCGTCTCGCCGGAGGACGGCGCGGACCTGACTGACCTCACCGCCCACACGCGCGACCTCATGAAACAGATCGAGGCCGACCTTGGCACGCGGCTCGATTGGGTTGCGGTCAATCACTACAACACTGGCCACCCCCATGTGCATGTCATCGTCCGGGGCAAGGACGACCTGGGCGAGAATCTTGTCATCAACGGCGACTATCTCGCCAACGGCATCCGCGAGCGGGCCAGCGAGCTAGCGACGCTGGAGCTTGGTCCCGTGACCGAGATCGAGCAGAGCCGCAAGCTGTCTGCCGAAATCGACCAGGACCGTTTCACCCGCATCGACCGCGCCATGACGGAGGAAGCCGACGAGCGGTTCCTTGACCTTCGCCATGAACCTGCCGAGCCGAGGCGGCAGTTCAATCGAACACTGCGCCTGCGCCGTCTCGCCAAGCTGGAGAAGATGGGACTGGCAACCCCACATGCGCCGGGCGTTTGGGAGTTGAGCAAGGACATGGAGCCGACTTTGCGCGAGCTGGGCGAGCGCGGCGACATCATCCGCAACATGCACAAGGCGCTAAAGGCCGATGGCCTGGAGCGCGATCCCATGACCTTCCATATCCATGACGGGCCGCCGGAGGCGCCCGTCATCGGGCGCGTCGTCGATAAGTATCTGTCCGACGAGCTGGGCGAAAACCTGACCGTCGTAGTGGATGGCGTTGACGGCCGGACTCATCATGTCACCGGCATCGACCCGGCCCGCGTCGAGGATGCCCGCATCGGTAGCGTGGTCGAGATCGGACCGGCCGACACGACGCAGCGACCGTCTGACCGGACCATTGCCGCCATCGCCGAGGATGGCGTTTATCGGCCGAGCCGCCATCTGGAACGGGCGAAGTTCGAGGGTCGCGTTCTAGGCGGCGACTATGAGGGCTATGTCGATGCACATGTGCGCCGGCTGGAGGCGCTACGCCGCGCCGGGATCGTCGAGCGGATCGACACGGATCAATGGCGCATCCCCGAAGATTTCGAGAGCCGCGCCACGGCCTACGATGGCAGCCGCAACCGGCAGGCCAGCGTTCGCGTGCTTTCGGTGCTCGACCTTGAGAAGCAGATCGGCGCGGACGGGGCGACCTGGCTGGACCGGCGCTTGGTGTTGCCCGACGCATCCGACCTTGCATCGGCCGGCTTCGGCCAACAGGTGCGCGAGGCGATGGACCAGCGGCGCGAACATCATATCGACCAGGGCGACGCCAGCCGCAGCCGAGACGGCCGAACCTTCTACCGGCGCAATCTTCTCGCCACCCTGCGCGAGCGCGAGGTTGCCAGCGTCGGCGCGGAGATCGCCGCGAGCAAGGCGCTACCGTTCCGCGCCGCGACAGACGGCGAAACCGTCAGCGGCAAGTTCACCGGGACCGTGCAGCTAACCAGCGGCAAGTTCGCCGTGGTCGAGCAGAGCCACGAGTTCACCCTTGTCCCATGGCGGCCGGTCATCGACCGCCAGCTCGGCCGCGAGGTCATGGGCGTCGTGCAAGGCGGATCGGTTTCATGGCAGTTGGGGCGGCAGAGAGGTCTTGGGCTTTAGGCATCCTGTGAAAGTGTTTTTGCGATGGTGCTTAGCCAGCGTCGCACCCCAGCTTGCTCGCCGTCCGAGAAATCATCGACCAAACGGGCCTCTGTTGCGTGAACCCGCTGACGACAGGCCGCGAGGAGTTCATGACCTGCCGGGGTCACTTCGATCTGCCTGATACGGCCGTGCGAAGCATGGGCATGGCGGCTAATCAAGCTCCGCTTTTCGAGATTTCCAATAATGACCGTGATGGTTGGAGGCGTCAGTAGGCAGAGGCGCGCCAGATCGGCGCTTGAACATCCTGGATAGGCCGCGAGCATGGTGAGGACCGTAAACTGCGGCGGCGTCACATCCAGATCGGCAAGCGCCCTCTCCATGGCGAGACGAAGCGCGTTTGCGGCCTGACGCAGCAAATATCCCAGATGACCGTCAAGGCCACGCTTGCCTTCACCTACCTCGGGAACGGCAACCATCGGAATCTCCTTGCGCATGGTATTAGAGTTCGAATATTATATTCGAGTTCTAACACTACAAGAAAGGCTGGGCGACCACCAGCCCGCAAAGGGAAGCTTATGGGCACCGATTCCGACACTCCGACGCTGCCAATCTGGATCGTAGTGGGCTGGGCGACAATCTTTCTGGTTGGCACCGACCTGTTTGTTGTGTCGCCGTTCCTGCCGTTGATCGGAAAGGAAATCGACCGCTCACCGCAATCGCTGACCGTCTTGGTAAGCGTCTTTAGCGTTGTCTATGCGGTCGCCAGTCCAATTCAGGGCTGGGTCGCCGAGCGGCTCGGTCCTAAAGCTGTTTTGATCTTTGGCGTTTCGGCGCTTGCCATCGCCAACGCCTACACCGGAATTGCACCTGATTTTCCGAATCTGGTCGTAAGCCGGACAATGGCCGGCTTTGCCGCCGCCTCGATTTCACCGATGGTCTATACGCTGACGGCGAACAACGCCGAGCCGGCGCGCCGAGCCTCAAGGCTCGCAATCGTCAATTCAGGTTTGGTGATCTCCCTGATTCTCGGTGCGCCCGTGGGCCTGATGCTGGGAAGCCTAACGGAATGGCGTTGGGTCTTCCTGGGCCTCGCCGTTCTTCTGATCGTGATGATTCCGATAAACGTAATGACGTGGGCGCAAGTGCCAGCCAAGGCGAGCCGATCAGGCACGATAAAGAGCGCCGAACGCCTTGCCGATTCCTGGCCCTTTCTCGCCGGCATGATCGCGTGGGCGGCAAGCGTCTATATGACATACACATTACTTGGCACGGCTCTCGAAACACGGTTGCAGCTTGGCGTGTGGACGACGAGCTTGATCCTCTCAGCTTTCGGCCTCGGCGCGACGGTGGGTGTGCTATCAGGTGGAAAACTGGCCGACCGGATCGGCGCACCATACGTCGTTCGCCTCTCATTCGTCGCCATAGCAATCATGTTTTGTATGAGCGCGGCAGCATTCCATTTTGGAGTTGTGACGCCATTCACGATCACGCTCTTTCTGATCGCCCTGTTTGCTTACGGATTCTTTCCAGCCATTCAGGCAATGGCGGCAAATGCTTTTGCAGCGAGGCGAGCGACCGTTCTCGGTCTGTTGAGTAGTTCGCTCTACGTTGGGATCACGCTCGGCTCCTTTGTGGGCGGGGTAATTTTCGACACTTTTGGGATGGCCTGCGTTCTCATCGCGTCGGCCATAACAGCAGTTGTCGGTTTGCTGGCGACATGGGCGCTGGCTGCAAAAGATCGCACGCAAAACGAAGATGCGACAATCAGGGTTCGTCCGTGAGGGCGATATGCGACGGAGGCGGCATTCAGCATCGACGACAGATCGTCAATGGAGAGTGCCGACCTCGTTGGGATCGCGCATTCCCCTCGCGTCGCTGATCCAGACGCTCGCTGTCGCGGAATATCTCAACTTCCGCCATGCCGCCAATGCGCTTGGCGTCAGCCTGTCGAGCGTGAGCGCCCGCGTGAAGACGCTGGAGGAAGACCTTGGCATCCTCCTGTTCGAGCGACACGCGCGCGGCGTCCGGCTCACCGAAGCCGGTCGCCATTTTGTCGAGCTTGTCGCGGCCGGCGTCGATCAGCTCGACCATGCTGTGAAGACGGCCGGCATGGCGTCATCGGGCGAATGCGGCCGACTGCGCATCGGCGTCCATGCCCTGATTCCCCGTAGCTTTCTTGCGGGCTTGATCGGGCAATATCGGGACGATCATCCCGGCGTCGAAATCGAAATGTCGGAGAGCACGGCCCGCGAGGCGGTAATGCAACTGCGCGCCGACCGGCTTGATATTGTGTTCGTGGCTGGAAGCCCTGAACTGCCGGATTGTCATTCGCGGAGGATATGGACCGAACCGCTGGTCGCGGTGCTGCCGGAACGGCATCCGCTCGCTAACCAAGCCGCTGTTACCTGGGCCGATCTAGCTGGCGAGACGTTCCTTGTCCGCCATAGCGGCACCGGCCCGCAGGTTCACGACCATATCGTGCTGCGCCTCGCCGGGCGTTGGCCGGCATCCTCGATCCAGCGCTTCGACGTTGAACGCGGCACGTTGCTGTCCATGGTCGGACAGGGCTTCGGCATCACCATCGTCGGTGCGGCTACATCGCTGCTGCCAACGTCAGGCGTGGTCTTCCTGCCGTTTGCCGACGAGCCGGAGCCGGTTCCGTTCTCGGCCGTGTGGTCGCCGTTTAATCAGGGCACGGCGTTGCGCAATCTGCTCGACCTAGCGACCAAGATGGGTCGGTCGATCCGGGCAGATTGATTATTGAGCCTCCCATTATGCTGACAAGAGGCTGATTTGCCTGTTGCTGCTTCTGCGATGTTCACTGAACGCCGCCGTGATCGCACGAAGCGTTTCACGCGTTTTGGGGTCGGTCAGGGACGAGTGCAGAATGATGGACAATGAAGGAATTGCCGGCAGGTTGAGCATTTGACTGACCTCGATCATGTCAGGCGTCGCCAATCGGCAAGGGAACGCAGCAACCGCAAGACCTGCCGACAATGCCGCCGTCACCGCCGAGGTGCCACCAACGAATACCTCGTTCCACGGGATCGAAGCCGCATCGAGCAAGCGTGTCGCCACTTCCCGAACCGTGCAGCATGAAGGATGACTTGCGATCCGTAACGGCTCGCCAGCGCGATGCTCAAAATCCGATGACGCAAACCAGCCGAAATGTTCCGGGCCAAGCACTTCTCCATCCCGCCGGTCGTCGTCGCTACGCACGATCACAGCGTCCAGCGTTCCGTCTTCATAGGCATCCAGCAATGTGCGCGCGTTATCGACCAGCACCTCGACCGCGAGGCAAGGATCGAGCGATTTGAGCTTCGCAAGCAAGGTCGGAACCTCTGGTCCCATGATGTGGGCAGCGATTCCGAGCCGGAAGCGGCGTCTTTCCGCCGTGAGAGCCGCAAACGCACGTTCATGGGCTGCAAGGAACTCCCGTGCGGGCGGCAGGAAGGTTTCGCCCTGCGCCGATAGACGCACCTGCCTTGGAGTGCGTTCGATCAGCTTCTTGCCTAGTCGGTCTTCCAGTCGCTTCAGCTTCACGCTAACCGCGCCCTGCGTCGAGCCAAGAGCCTCGGCAGCGCGGGTGAAGCTCTGAAGGTCGGCGATCATCACGAAAGCCCGGACGGCATCAACCTCAAGCACACTCATCTATCTATCCGCTTTTGTTGTCACTGAAATGCTCTGCCATGCGATTGATAAATGAGCATGTCGTCGGCATTTTTGCAAGCGAACCGCATCGTCGCGCGCAGGGCGAACCGAGTAACGCATATCGCCGTAGGTGATGAGCCGCCTTGTGCTGCAAGCAACAGCAAGGCCAAGATATGAATCCTGCCCCCTCATCCAAAAACAGTTTTGCGCTCACCGCCGTATGTCTTTCGGCGCTCATGCTCGGACTGGAAATAACCAGCATCCCCTCCATTCTGCCGACGTTGGAAAGCGTTCTCCCAGCCGATTTCCGGCAACTGCAATGGATCATGAATGCCTACACCATCGCCATGTGCGCGGTGCTGATGGCGATGGGCGCTTTGGGGGATCGGTTCGGCCGCAAGCGCATCTTCATGTCGGGCGTGGTGGTCTTCGGGATCGCGTCTCTTATCTGCGGGCTGGCGACCAGCGCGCCGCTCCTGATCGCAGCGCGCTTTCTGCAAGGATTGAGCGCCGCCGCCATGCTTGCCTGTCAAGTCGCGGTGCTGTCGCACCAGTTTCGCGACGGCGCGGAACGCGGCAAGGCGTTCGGTTGGTGGGGCATCACCTTCGGCGTCGGTCTAGGTTTCGGCCCGATAGTCGGCGGGGGAATTATCACGCTGGCAAGCTGGCAATGGGTATTTCTGATCCATGTCGCAATCGCAGCGATCACGGTCTTCTTCGCTCATAAGGGTATTGAAGAATCCTCCGATCCCAAGGCGACCCGGATCGACCTTGCAGGCATGGTCACGCTGTCGGTTGCGGTCTTCGGAATAGTCTATCTCCTGACGCAAGGGCAGGAATTGGGGCTGGCGAGTGCGCCTGCGCTGGCGATCCTGGCGGTCAGCATCGCGAGCTTCGTGGTGTTTGTCGTGGTCGAGAACCGCATTGCGCGGCCAATGTTCGATTTCTCCGCTTTGCGTATTCGCAGGCTTTCGGGCGCGTTGCTTGGTTCCAGCGGCATGAACTTTAGCTTCTGGCCCTTCGTGATCTATCTGCCGATCTATCTGCACGCCGTCTTGGGCTATGACGCCATCGCGGCGGGGCTGACCGTGCTTGCCTACACCGTGCCGACCATCGTGGTTCCGCCGCTGGCTGAACGCCTGCTGCTTCGTCGGGGGCCTGGTGTCGTCATTCCGTTCGGGTTGTTCACCATCGGCGCGGGCTTCATCCTGCTCCATTTCGTCGCCACAAGTGACCATGCGAACTGGATGACGCTACTTCCCGGCTGCATCGTTGCCGGGATCGGCCTCGGCTTCACCAATACGCCTGTCACCAACACGGCAACTGCGGCTGTCCCGCCGGAGCGGGCCGGTATGGCGTCGGGCATGGATATGAGCGCGCGGTTCATTTCACTGTCGGTCAATATCGCGATCATGGGTCTTATCCTGTTGGGCGGGGTCTATGCCCATCTTGCCCAGGCGCTCCCGCAACCCGCTGTCGAAAGCACGCTCAGGGCATTGGCGGACGCCGTATCGGCGGGAAATCTTGCTGCCGCCGAAACCCACGGGTTTTCCATCGCCAATGCCCGCGATGCGCTGGCGCATGGCATCGGCTGGGTCACGCTCTACGGCGCAGTCTCGGCGTGGACCCTCGCGCTGATGAGCTTCCTTGTCTTCGGAGGGAAGAAGTCGATGCAGGCGGAAGAAGCCTTGCCGCGCTGAAATCAAACGAACGCCACAGGCACGGAAGGAAACAGAGATGAAAATCGGGATCATTGGTGCGGGGCGAATGGCGCAGGCGGTGGGATTGCTGGCGGTCAAAGCCGGTCATCAGATCATGTTGAGCAATTCCAGAGGCCCGGAAACGATTCGGCACATCGGCCAGCAGATCGGTTGCGAGGTTGGGACCGTGGATGACGTTGCCGCATTCGGTGAAATGGTTGTCGCAGCGATTCACCTGCAAATGTCAGCGGCCATTCCGGCTGCGCCGCTGAATGGAAAGGTGGTGCTGAATCCGCAAAACTACTTCCCCTATTTTGGTCCGGTGGCGGAGTTGGACAGCGGCGAGCTTACGACCGCCGAGGTGCTGGCGAGGCTTCTTCCCGGCTCCAGGGTGGTGAAAGTCCTCAACTCCATTCTGGTGGAGGATGTTGTTCCCGACGCGCGCCCATCCGGGGCGAAGGATCGGCGCGCGCTTCCGATAGCCGGGGATGATGCCGGTGCAAAAGCCACCGCCGCAACATTCCTCGATCAAATTGGCTACGATTCGGTCGATGCAGGAGCTTTGGCCGATGGATGGCGTTTCGAGCGCCGCCGGGCTGTCTATTGCGTTCCGCTGGACAAAGCCATGCTGGAGGGACGCTTGGCGGCGACCAGTCGCGACAGCTTCGTGCCGGACGGTAACTGGCGATTTGACCGAGGCATCCGCACCTAGTTGAACGGAGATAGCCATGCGGCGGCGGCGTTCAGCACCGATGATTGATTGCCGGTCGGGAACACCGATAGCGCTCGGATCACGCATTCCGCTTGCATCGCTGATTCAAACGCTCGCCGTTGCCGAGCACCTGAACTTCCGCCATGCGGCCAATGCGCTCGGCGTCAGCCTGTCGAGCGTCAGCGCCCGTGTGAAGACGCTGGAGGAAGACCTTGGCATTCTCCTGTTCGAGCGTCACGCACGCGGTGTCCGGCTGACAGAGGCCGGGCGTCACTTCGTCGAGTTGGTCGCAGCCGGTGTCGATCAACTCGACCATGCGGTGAAGACGGCAAGCATGGCGGCATCCGGGGAATGCGGTCGTCTGCGTATAGGCGTCCACGCGCTGATCCCGCGCAGCTTCCTTGCGGGCCTGATTGGTCGGTATCGGAACGAACATCCCGGCATCGAAATCGAAATGACGGAAAGCACGGCGCGCGAGGCGGTGATGCAGCTTCGCGCCGACCGACTCGACATTGTGTTCGTGGCCGGCAGCCCCGAATTGCCCGATTGCCATTCGCGACGAATATGGACCGAACCGCTGGTCGCGGCGCTGCCGGAGCAGCACCCATTCGCCAACCGGAATGCTGTCACCTGGGCCGATCTAGCTGGCGAGACATTCCTTGCTCGCCATGGAGGCACTGGTCCGCAGGTTCACGACCATATCGTGCTACGCCTCGCAGGGCGTTGGCCGGCGTCCTCAATACAACGCTTCGATGTTGAGCGCGGCACGTTACTTTCCATGGTTGGCCAGGGCTTCGGAATAACTATCGTCAGCGCAGCCACTTCGTTGCAGCCCACGTCCGGCGTTGTTTTCCTGCCGTTCGCCGACGAGCCGGAGCCGGTCGCATTCTCGGCTGTCTGGTCGCCATTCAGTCAAGGGACGGCGCTGCGAAACTTGCTCGAATTGGCAAACAAAATGGGCCGAACAATCGCAGCGCCGGAATAGGTTGCGATTCGTTACCGTCAGGTCCGTAAGAACAACAAGGTGGATCACCGCCTAAGCGCTACCTATCCTATTTGCCGCCGATAGTATCCGGCGACCCTCCCAACCTTCATCGCCTGTTGCCAGTCGCAAAATCGTCCATTCTCTGATCGGCTCCGACATTTTTGCCGATTGGAGCCTGTATGCGTGGAGGCCGGATTCTTTGGGGACAGATCGCTGTCGTCTTCACCATCGTTCTGGTGACGACGTGGACGGCGACGGAATGGACAGCATGGCGGCTCGGCTTCCAGGGGCAGCTAGGCAATCCATGGTTCGAGCTGGCCGGCTGGCCGATCTACTACCCGCCCGCGCTGTTCTGGTGGTGGTATGCGTTTGACGCTTACGCCCCGACGATCTTCGTCGAGGGCGGCGTCATCGCGGCGTCGGGCGGCATCATATCCATCGTCGCCGCCATCGCCATGTCCATCATGCGGGCGCGGGAGGCGCACAACGTCGCGACCTACGGCTCGGCGCGATGGGCGGAAGACAAGGAAATTTGCACGGCCGGATTGCTCGGCCCGGATGGCGTCGTGCTCGGCCGGCACGATGGCGACTATCTGCGCCATGACGGGCCGGAGCATGTTCTTTGCTTCGCGCCGACACGATCAGGCAAAGGCGTCGGCCTTGTCGTGCCGACGTTGCTGACCTGGCCGGGCAGTTGCATCGTCCACGACATAAAAGGCGAGAACTGGACGCTGACAGCGGGCTTCCGCGCGAAGCATGGCCGCGTTCTGCTGTTCGATCCGACCAACGCCAGATCGTCCGCCTACAATCCGTTGCTGGAGGTACGGCAAGGCGAATGGGAGGTCAGAGACGTTCAGAATATCGCGGATATTCTCGTCGATCCCGAAGGCTCGCTTGACCGCAGGAATCATTGGGAAAAGACCAGCCACAGCCTGCTAGTCGGCGCGATCCTGCATGTTCTCTATGCGGAGCAGGACAAAACCTTGGCGGGTGTGGCCAACTTCCTGTCCGATCCGAAGCGCCCCGTCGAGGCGACCTTGCGGGCGATGATGGACACGCCGCACCTGGGCGAAGCCGGCGTTCATCCTGTCATCGCGTCGTCGGCGCGTGAGCTGTTGAACAAGTCGGAGAACGAGCGCAGCGGCGTCCTTTCCACGGCAATGTCGTTTCTCGGCCTCTACCGCGATCCCGTCGTGGCGCGCGTCACGGCGCGGTGTGACTGGCGCATTGCCGATCTTGTCGGCAGCAAGAAGCCGGTCAGCCTCTACCTTGTGGTCCCGCCGTCCGACATCAACCGCACCAAGCCGCTTATTCGCCTGATCCTCAATCAGATCGGCAGGCGGTTGACCGAGGAATTGAAAACCTCCGGCACGCGGCATCGGCTGCTGTTGATGCTGGACGAGTTTCCGGCGCTCGGCCGACTGGATTTTTTCGAGAGCGCGTTAGCTTTCATGGCTGGCTATCGCCTCAAGAGCTTCTTGATCGCGCAGAGCCTCAACCAGATCGAGAAGGCTTACGGCGCGAACAACAGCGTGTTGGACAACTGCCATGTCCGCGTCGCCTTCGCCGCGAACGACGAAAGGACGGCGAAGCGCATCAGCGACGCGCTCGGCACCGCGACGGAGCTGCGCGACTCCACCAACTATGCCGGCCATCGCCTCGCGCCCTGGCTGGGGCATCTCATGGTTTCCCGGCAGGAGACAGCACGGCCGCTGCTGACTCCCGGCGAGATCATGCAGCTTCCGCCCAGCGACGAAATCGTAATGGTCGCGGGCACGCCGCCCATCCGCGCGACCAAGGCCCGCTATTTCGAGGATTCGCGGTTCATGGAACGCATCCTGACCCCGCCCGATCCGGCAGCCGGTCCCGCCGCCGCTAATCCATCATCCGATGATTGGTCGGGCCGTATCGTCGCCGCAACGAAAGCGACGGCTTCGGCCACGACCAGCGGGACCGAAGGCGATCCCGCGAATGCCGGCATCCGCCGCGAGCCGGAATTGCCGGAGCATGAGGAAATCGTCGCGCCGCCGCGTCCGCCCGAACAGGAGTCCGACATTCTGGACGACGAGCCGGACGTTGACGCCGCCAAAGCGCGCGCCCTGCGCCAGCGGATGCGGATGGTCGCGCGGCAAGCGTCGCTGGACCCTGGCGACGGCATCGAGCTTTGAGGACACACCCATGACCACCCGAACCCGCATGAACGTCTATTTCGACCCGGAATTGCTCGCCCAGGTCGAGGCGCTGGCGCTGCGCCGGCAGGTGTCGAAATCCGCCATCGTCGAGGCGGCCGTCGCGTCCTTCCTGTCCGGCGACGCATCGGATCGGCTGGAGGCAGCCATGTCGCGCCGTCTCGACAAGATCGGCCGCGAGATCCATGCGCTCGACGAGGATCTTGCCGTGCTCGGCGAAACCGTTTCGCTGTTCGTCAACATCTGGCTCGCTTCCACGCCGACGCTGCCGGAGAGCGCGCAGGCGGCAGCCCGCGCGAAGGGAGCCGAACGGTTCGAGGTATTCATGCAGATGCTCGGCAAGCGTCTGGCGACAGGCGACGGCTTCCTGAAAGAGCTTTCGCGCGACGTTGATTCGCTTCGCGATAGTCCTGCGCAAGAACAGTTCGAGGCGGATGACGGCGAAGCCTGAATTTTCAAACCGTCCTATTCGCCGCCGATGGCCGCCGATCACCGCACCCACTTCGATACTTGTTGAATCAGCCTGATTTCAGGCTCTTTTAATGGTTCTTCACCGAAGTCCGGGGATTGGCATCAAAAAGGAACGGCAGATCCGGGTGAAGATGTTTGTGTCGAGCAAACGTCCAATCCGGAGCCACCGTTCCCATGTCAGATGGTAAAGCCTGCCTCC
>NZ_JASGED010000007.1:0-31538 GCF_047606765.1 Thermomonas sp.
AACGGCATCCTGGTCAACATCACCGCCGGCCCGGACTTCACCATGGCCGAGTTCGACGAGATCGGCCGCACCATCGAGGGCTTCGCCTCCGAGGACGCCACCGTCATCATCGGCACCTCGCTGGATCACGACATGCAGGACGAAGTCCGCGTCACCGTGGTGGCGACCGGCCTGAACACCGCCGCCGCCACCGGTCGCCAGCCGCAGCGTGGCGAAACCGCCGCGCGTTTCGATTCCGGCTACGACGCCCCGCGTCGCTCGCATGTGCAGTTGATCAACACGCAGGTCAAGCGTGATGGCACCACCGGGCTGCCGATCGATGATGTCGTCGATCATTACGTGCCCACCGGCGGCAGCCTGGCCGGCAGCCTGCGTCGCAATGTCGATGCCGCACCGGCGGTGGCGGAGTTGCCGAAGGATGATTATCTGGACATCCCGGCGTTCCTGCGTCGTCAGGCGGATTGAAGCCTGACTCCTCCCCCTGCGAAGGCAGGGGGAGGTCGGGAGGGGGTGTTCTTGCCGACAGTCACGGCAAGGCGCAACCCCTCCCCAACCCTCCCCTGCAAGCAGGGGAGGGAGCAAGGACCATGTCCCATGCACACCGGGTTGCCAGCCCGGTGTGCCTTCGGGCCGGTCGGCAATTGCCGACCGGCTTCTTTCCGTAGCAATTTCGTCAACCGCCCGAAAGCGAGTCTCCTCGGCGCGTTGCGACGCGTTGCGACGCGTTGCGACGCGTTGCGGTGTTGTCGGAAGCGTGTGTCGTCGAGGCGCGGTTCAGCAGGCCGCGTGTTAATCTCATCCAATGCTGCGCCAACGCACACTCAAGACCACGATCCGCGCCACCGGCGTGGGCCTGCACGGCGGTGAGAAGGTCTTCCTCACCTTGCGCCCGGCCCCGGTGGACACCGGCATCGTGTTCCGCCGCACCGACCTCGACCCGGCGGTGGAAATCCCGGCCAGCGCCGCGCTGGTGACCGAGACCACCCTCTGCACCGGGCTGTCCTGCGAAGGCGCCAAGGTGCAGACCGTCGAACACCTGATGTCGGCCTTCGCCGGCCTTGGCATCGACAATGCCCATGTCGAGCTGACCGCGCCCGAGATCCCGATCATGGACGGCTCCGCCGGCCCGTTCGTGTTCCTGCTGCAGTCCGCCGGCATCGCCGAGCAGGACGCGCCCAAGCGTTTCATCCGCATCGTCAAGCCGGTGGAAGTGCGCGAAGGCGACAAGATCGCCCGCTTCGAGCCGCACGACGGCTTCAAGGTCGGGTTCACGGTCAAGTTCAATCATCCGGCCATCCCGGATTCGCTGTCGCGCGCGGAAGTGGACTTCTCCACCGAGGCCTACATCCGCGAAGTCAGCCGTGCCCGCACCTTCGGCTTCATGCGTGACCTGGAATACATGCGCGAGCGCAACCTGGGCCTGGGCGGTTCGATGGACAACGCCATCGTGCTGGACGAGTTCCGGGTGCTGAACGAGGATGGCCTGCGCTACGCCGACGAGTTCGTCCGCCACAAGGTGCTGGATGCCATCGGCGACCTGTATCTGGCCGGACACCCGGTGATCGGTGCCTACGAAGGCTACAAGTCCGGCCATGCCCTCAACAACAAGCTGGTGCGCGCGCTGCTGGCCGATGCCGAGGCTTGGGAGCAGGTCACCTACGCCGACCCGGTTGCCGCGCCGCCGGTGGAGTACGGGGCTGCCGCGCCGGCGTTTGCTTGATTTCCCGGCGCGATCCATCGCATCTACGGCAAGACCGCCGGGTGGAACGCGACGCCGCATTTCGAGCGGCTTCGCTGACACCCGGTGATCTTGTTGCGGGCCAATCCCACCGTGACCAGCCGCACGCATTCAGGCCCGGATTACGGCTTGTTTAACAAAATCACGGACTTATGCCGTTAGGATGCCCCGCTGGCCGGGTCGGCGGGTGCCTTGGGTGGCTACCGGCTCCGCGCCTTGCGGCCTGCGGCGGTGCCCGGTTCTTCCTCGGGCGTGGCCGAGCGCAGCAGTTCCATGGCAGTCGCCAGTCCCGACCGGCTGGCTGCCGACATCGAAGCGTGGGGCGTTGCGGGTGCCGGTACTGGCCGCAGCGGCTGGGTGGTCGTCCGGACGCCCATATCCGTCACTTCGAGCCCGATGGAGCGGGCAGCGTCGAGCAGTACGGGGGTAGCCAGCCGCAGGCGGGCATGCCAGACCGGCGAATCGACGAGGAAAACAAGCCTGTTGCCGCGAACATTGGCAAGCCGCGCATGCGCGGCCAGTTCCGGCGGCAGGTGGGGACGCAACAACCGATCCACTGCATCGAGCCAATGGGCACGGCGCAGGGTGTCGCCAGCGGCAGCAGCGAGCAGCGCATCCAGCGCTGCGCGTGGCCCGGCGGGTGGCGCGGATCGAGAATCAGGCATACAGAACGCAATGACCGAAACAACCAGCCAACACGATACCCGCCAGCGCGCGATTGCGCAGGTGCGGCGCATGCGGATCTGGGCGATGCGCAGGCCGCTGGCGGCGCTGGCCCTGTTGCTGGGTGCCGGCATGCTGTGCGGCGCTGCCGCGCGCAGCGCGGTGGGTCTGGCCGAGGTCGAGGCCATGCAGGCCGCTGACGCCAGCCGCAAGGCGGAGCTGGAAAAGGTGCGCCGCGAGGCCCAGCAGGAAGTGAACGCGCTGGCCGCACGGCTGGCTGAATTGCAGGCGCAGGCCAACCGCCTGAACGCGCTGGGTTCGCGCCTGACCCGCAGCGGCCAGTTGCAGGATGGCGAGTTCGACTTCGACAAGCCGGTCGGGCAGGGCGGCGCCGGGCGCGCCAGCGACATGCCGCCCGCCGAGCTGCGCCTGCGCCTGGCCGCGCTGGAGGCCGATTACCGCCGTGCCGACACCCAGTTGTCGGTGCTGGAAAGCCTGTTGTTCAACCGCGAGCTGGACCGCAGTGCGCTGCCTTCGCATGACCCGATCGCGGGCAGCTACATCACCTCCGGCTTCGGTTACCGCGCCGATCCGTTCGGCGGTGGCGGACAGTTCCACAAGGGCATCGACTTCGAGGCCAATGTGGGGGATCCGGTGCTGGCGATGGCCGATGGCGTGGTCAGCTATGCCGGCAACCGCTCCGGCTACGGCAATACCATCGAGATCGACCACGGCAACGGCTACGTCACCCGCTACGCACACAACTCGCGGCTGAGCCGTCAGGTGGGTGATCTGGTGCGCGCCGGGCAGGAGGTCGCCAAGGCCGGTTCCACCGGGCGCTCCACCGGAGCGCATGTACATCTTGAAGTGTGGCAGGACGGCGTGGTGGTCAATCCCCGCAAGTTCCTGGGCCACAACAATGCGCTGGCGCGCCACGGGCCCGGCAACGGCTGACAACGGAACGAGGGGCTTGCGGACGCTGCTTGCCGCCTCCAGCTACACTATCCGACTCCCGAACGGGCGCCCGGCGCCCGTTTTCGTTGTCATGTCCATGTCGATGCCGCGCCCGATGCGCGCATCCCGCCAGAGATTTCCCGCCCCATGTTCAACAGCTTGCTCACCAGCATTTTCGGCAGCCGCAACGAACGCCTGCTCAAGCAACTTTCCGGCATCGTCAAGAAGGTCAACGCGCTTGAGCCGCAGATGCAGGCGCTGTCCGATGACGCGCTGAAGGCCAAGACCGACGAATTCAAGGCCCGCATCGAAAAGGGCGAGTCGCTGGACAAGCTGCTGCCCGAAGCCTTCGCGGTTTGCCGCGAAGCCTCCGTGCGCGTGTTCGGCATGCGTCATTTCGACGTGCAGCTGATCGGCGGCATGATCCTGCACATGGGCAAGATCGCCGAGATGCGCACCGGCGAGGGCAAGACCCTGACCGCGACGCTGGCGGTGTATCTCAATGCGCTGGAAGGCAAGGGCGTCCACGTCGTCACCGTCAACGACTATCTGGCCCGCCGCGACGCCGCCCAGATGGGCAAGCTGTACAACTGGCTGGGCCTGAGCGCTGGCGTGGTGTATCCGGGCATGCCGCATTCCGACAAGGGCGCGGCCTATGCCTGCGACATCACCTACGGCACCAACAACGAATTCGGCTTCGACTACCTGCGCGACAACATGGCGCTGGCCAAGGAGGACCGCTTCCAGCGCGGCCTGCACTACGCCATCGTCGATGAAGTCGATTCGATCCTGATCGACGAGGCGCGCACGCCGCTCATCATTTCCGGCCCGGCGGACGAATCGCCGGAGCTGTACGTGCGCGTCAACAAGATCGTGCCCTCGCTGGTGCGCCAGCAGGTGGAAGACGGCACCGGCGACTTCTGGGTGGACGAGAAGGCCAAGCAGGTACACATGTCCGAAGCCGGGCAGGAACACGCCGAGCAGTTGCTGCGCAGCGCCGGCATCCTGTCCGCGGACGAAAGCCTGTACGCGCCGCAGAACATCCACGTTGTCCATCATCTCAACGCGGCGATGCGCGCGCATGCGCTGTTCCAGCGCGACGTGGATTACATCGTCCGCGACGGCGAAGTCATCATCGTTGACGAGTTCACCGGCCGCACTTTGCCGGGTCGGCGCTGGTCGGATGGCCTGCATCAGGCGGTGGAGGCGAAGGAAGGCGTGCCGGTGCAGCGCGAGAACCAGACGCTGGCCAGCATCACCTTCCAGAACCTGTTCCGCATGTACGGCAAGCTGTCCGGCATGACCGGCACGGCAGACACCGAGGCCTACGAGTTCCAGAACATCTACGGGCTGGAAGTGGTGGTGATTCCCACCCATCGCCCGATGATCCGCAAGGATCACCCGGATGCCGTGTTCCTCAACCGCGCCGGCAAGTACCGCGCGGTGGCCAATGAAATCAGGGAATGCGTGGCGAAGGGCCAGCCGGTGCTGGTTGGCACCACTTCGATCGAGGTATCGGAACTGCTCAGCGACAAGCTGCGCGAGGCCGGCATCCCGCACGAAGTGCTGAACGCCAAGCAGCACGAGCGCGAAGCGCACATTGTCGCCAATGCCGGTGCGCCGGGCGCGGTGACCATCGCCACCAACATGGCCGGCCGCGGTACCGACATCGTGCTGGGCGGTTCGCTGGAGGCGGAACTTGCCGCGCTGGGCGAAGACGCCAGCGAGAACGACAAGCGCCGCGTGCGCGAGGCATGGCAGAAGCGCCACGACGACGTGGTGGCCGCAGGTGGCCTGCACATCATCGGCACCGAGCGCCACGAAAGCCGCCGCATCGACAACCAGCTGCGTGGCCGTTCCGGCCGCCAGGGCGATCCGGGTTCCAGCCGTTTCTACCTGTCGCTGGAAGACAACCTGATGCGCATCTTCGCCGCCGACTGGGTGCAGAAGGTGATGGCGCGGATGGGCCTGAAGGAAGACGACATCATCGAGTCGCCTTTGGTCACCAAGCAGATCGCCAACGCGCAGCGCAAGGTCGAGGCGCACAACTTCGACATCCGCAAGAACCTGCTGGACTTCGACGACGTCAACAACGACCAGCGCAAGGTCATCTACGGCCAGCGCGACGAGTTGCTGGATGCCGACAGCATCAAGGCCAACATCGATGGCATCCGCTATGACGTGGTGGCCGATCTGGTGGAGCGCTTCGTGCCGCCGGATTCCATCGACGAGCAATGGGACCTGCCGGGTCTGGAAGCCGAACTCGCCAGCGAATACGCCGTGCAGCTGCCGCTGGTGCAATTGCACAAGGACGAGGCCGAGCTGGATGCCAGCCAGATCCAGGCGCGCGTGCAGGAGGCGATCGAGCAACTGTTCACCGCCAAGGAAGCGCAGATCGGCGAAGAGACCATGCGCATGCTGGAGAAGCACGTGATGCTCAACGTGCTCGACCAGAACTGGAAGGAGCATCTGGCGCGGATGGATTACCTGCGCCAGGGCATCCACCTGCGCGGTTACGCGCAGAAGCAGCCGAAGCAGGAATACAAGAAGGAAGCGTTCGAACTGTTCTCCGAACTGCTGGAGAAGGTGAAGCGCGAAGTCATCAGCCTGCTGGCGCGCCTGCGCGTGCGCGACGAGGCCGAGATTGCCGCCGCCGAAGCCGAGGAGCGTGCGCGTGCCGAAGCGATGGCGCGGCAGATGCAGTTCCAGCACCCGGACATGGGCGGGCTGGGCGCAGACGAGGAAGCCGCGCAGGCACAGGCCATGGCGCAGCAGCCGGACTTCGCGCGTGTCGGACGCAATGACCCTTGCCCCTGCGGCAGCGGCCGCAAGTTCAAGCATTGCCATGGGCAGCTTGCGTGATCTGATCTTCTCCCTCCCCTGCGAAGGCAGGGGAGGGCTGGGGAGGGGTCGAGCCGTTCGATGATGGCGCCGATGCAAGAGCAACCCCCTCCCGGCCTCCCCCTGCCTTCGCAGGGGGAGGGGAAAAGCATCCACGTCGTTGCCGGCGTCATCCGCGATGCCAAGGGCCGCATCCTGCTGGCCCGGCGCACGCAGGGCCGCGATCTGGCCGGGCTTTGGGAGTTCCCGGGCGGCAAGGTCGAACCGGGCGAAACGCCGGAAGACGCGCTCACGCGCGAACTGCACGAAGAACTGGGCATCGAGGCTGTCAGTGGCGAAGCGGTGATCCGCGTGCCGCAGCAGTACCCGGACAAGCGGCTGGTGCTGGACGTGCGTCATGTTGCATTCCGGGGCGTGCCGAAGGGACTGGACGGGCAGGCGCTTGTCTGGGCACCGCTGCATCGGTTGGTCGATTACCCGATGCCACCCGCTGACCGCCCGGTGGTTGCGGCGCTGCTGCAACCGGATCGCTATCTGATAACGCCCACGCCCGGTGCGGACGATGCCGGTTGGCTTGCCGGCTTGCAGGCTGCGCTCGCTGCCGGTGTCCGCCGCGTGCAGTTGCGCGCGCCCGGTTGCGCGCCTGCGCGCTGGGCGGAACTGGCAGAACAAGCGGTGGCGCTCTGTCGCGAGGCCGATGCAGAGGTGTTGGTCAATGGTGATGCCGGGTTGGCGGCAACACTCGGCATCGGCCTGCATCTGCGTGCCTTGCAACTGCGCGACGCGGCGATTGCCGGCAGCATCGAATCAATACGGGCCAGCGGCCAGCCGGTCGCTGCGTCCTGCCACGATGCCGAAGAACAGGCGCTGGCCGAGCAGCTTGGCTGCAGCTTTGCCATCCTCGGCCCGTTGCGGGAAACGCCCACGCACCCCGGACAGGCCGGCATCGGCTGGCAAGGCTTCGCCCGCCTGCGCGAGCAGGTGTCCTTGCCGATCTACGCCATCGGCGGGCTTGGGGTGGGCGACATCATCGAGGCGCGCGCCCATGGCGCGCAGGGCATCGCCGCGATTCGCGGGTTGTGGAATCCGTAGGGGTGGCCCCCTGTGGCCACCCACATCGCACAGGGCAGGGGGCAGGCACGGGGGCCTGCCCCTACGTGTTGGCGAGTTGCCGGTAGAACCGATCCAGCGCCTCGACCTGCGCCGGCAGGGCATCCAGCGGGCCATCGTTGACCAGTACGTCGTCGGCGATCGCCAGGCGCTCGCGCCGCGTCGCCTGCGCCTGGATCATCGTCCGTGCCAGTGCATCGTCGATGCCGTCACGCTGCAACAGGCGCGCAAGCTGCACGGCTTCCGGCACATCGACCACCAGCACCCGGCGCAGCCAGGGATAGGCATCGCGCCCGCCGCCTTCGGCCAGCAGCGGGATGGAAGCGATGGCATACGGCCCGTTCGCGGCCTCGCAGGCGGTTTTCAGCGCACTGCGCACGCGCGGATGCACGATGGCTTCCAGCGCCTTGCGGGCATCGGCATCGGCGAATACGCGCCGCCGCATCGCTGGGCGATCCAGGTTGCCGTCCGCCGCCAGCACGCCCGCCCCGAATGCGGCCACGACTTCGGCCAAACCCTCGCTGCCCACGGCCACCGCATCGCGCGCGGCCAGGTCGGCATCGGCCACCTTGATTCCAAGCGTGCGGAACAATCCATCGACCGCACTCTTGCCGGAGGCGACCCCGCCAGTCAGGCCGATGATGAAGCGGCTCACTGCGTCAATTCCCGCTTATTGCAGGCCGGCGATGCGCATGTAGAAGCCGACCAGATCCTTGCCCCACATGAAGCTGATCCAGCCGGCAATGGCCAGATACGGCCCGAAGGGAATCTGCGTGGCCTTGTCGCGGCCCTTGACCGCCAGCCAGATCGAGCCGACCACGGCGCCCACCAGCGAGGACAGCAGGATGGTGGGGAACACGCCGGCAAGCCCGGTCCATGCGCCCAGCGCGGCCAGCAGCTTGAAATCGCCGTGGCCCATGCCGTCCTTGCCGGTCAGCAACTTGTAGCCCCAATACACGATCCACAGGCTGAGGTAGCCGGCCATTGCCCCCAGCAGCGCCGGTTTGGCCGGCATGTACAGGTTGTCGCAGGCGGCGATCAGCCCCAGCCACAGCAGCGGCAGGGTGAGCTGATCCGGCAGCAGGCGGGTGCGGAAATCGATGCCGGACAGCGCAATCAGGAAGCTGGTGAGCACGAGCGCACCGAAGCCCTGCCAGCCAAAGCCGAAGCGCCACACGCAGGCCAGGAACAGCAGCCCGGTCAGCAGCTCCACCAGCGGGTACTGGATGGAAATCGGTGCCTTGCAGCCCCGGCACTTGCCGCCCTGGATCGCCCAGCTGAAGACCGGGATGTTTTCGTACCAGGACAGCGGTTTTTTGCATTGCGGGCAGTGTGAGCCCTCCACCACGATGCCGGGAGGCGGTGGGTCGTAAAGCTCGGGCTCTTCCAGAATCTCGCGGGCGTCGCGCTTCCATTGCCATTCCAGCCGGTTCGGCAGGCGCAGGATGACCACGTTGAGGAAGCTGCCAACCAGCAGGCCCAGGCCGGCCGCAGCGGGATAGCCGAGGCCGGGGTGTGCGTCGAGAAATGCCATTCAGGAAACAGCCTTGCTTACATCACCGTCATGGCGATCTTGAAGATCGGCAGGTACATCGCGATCACGATGGAGCCAACCAGACCACCGATGATGACCATCACCATCGGCTCGATCAGGCTGCTGAGGGCGTCAACGGTGTTGTTGACCTCTTCCTCGTAGAACTCGGCGACCTTGAACAGCATGGTGTCCAGCGCGCCGGCCTCCTCGCCGATGGCGGTCATCTGCACCACCATGTGCGGGAAGACGCCGACCTGCTTCATCGCCACGTTGACCGGGTAGCCGACGGACACGTCATCCTTCATGCGCAACACCGCCTTTTCATAGACGGTATTGCCGGTGGCACCGGCCACGCTGTCCAGCGCTTCCACCAAGGGCACGCCGGCCTTGAAGGTCAGCGCCAGGGTGCGGGCGAAACGGGCGATCGAGGATTCGTGCAGCACTTTTCCGATCACCGGGATTTTGAGCATCATCCTGTCGATGAAGTGCTGCAGTGCCGTGGAGCGTTTGTAGAAATAGATGAACGTGCCGATGCCAATCGCACCGATCAGGCCGATCAGCCAGAACCACTTCACCACAATGTCGGAGATGCCGAACACCAGGTTGGTGAAAGCGGGCAGGTCGGCACCAAAATCCGCGAAGGTCTCCTTGAAGACCGGCACCACGAAGATCATCAGCACGGCGCAGATGATGATGGCCACGGCCACGACTGCTGCCGGATAGAACAGGGCCTTCTTGATCTTGCCCTTGATGCTCTCCATGTTCTCCTTGTAGGTGGCGATGGTCTCCAGCACGGTTTCCAGCACGCCCGAGGATTCGCCGGCGCGCACCAGGTTCCGGTACAGCTCGTCGAACTGCACCGGGTGCTGGCTCATTGCCTCGTAGATTGAGGAACCACCCTCAATGTCGCTGCGCAGGCTGTTGACCATCTTCTTCATGGCGGGGTTCTTGTTGCCGCCGCCGATGATTTCCAGCGCCATCACGATGGGCACGCCGGATTTCATCATGGTCGCCATTTGGCGGCTGAAGCCGGCGATATCGCGCGCCGAAATCTTCTTGGCCGCGCCGCCGAAGAGTGGTTTCGGCTTGGGCTTGACCACGGTGGGGGTGATGCCCTGCTTGCGCAGTTCGGCGCGCAGCAGGTTGGCGTTCTTCGCCATCTGCTCGCCCTTCATCACCACGCCACGCTTGTCGCGGCCCTGCCAGACGAACTCCTCCAGCGCATTCAGGCGGCGGCTATCGGCTTTCTCGCTGGTCTTGCTGGTGGCAGCTCTGCGTGCGGACATGGTGGTTCCCCTCAATCCTTGGTGACGCGGTTGATCTCGACCAGACTGGTGATCCCCTGTTTCACCTTGTCCAGCGCCGAACGGCGCAGATCGCGGACGCCGCTGTTGAGTGAGGCTTCCGTGATCTGCTGGACATTACCACCGGCCAGCACGATCTGCTGGATTTCCTCGGTCATCGGCATGACCTGATAGACGCCGGCGCGCCCCTTGTAGCCTTCGGTGCAATCCGGGCAGCCCACCGGCTCATAGACCGTAATCCCGGCATGTACCTCGTCGGCAGTGAAGCCTTCCGCCAGCAGGGCATGTTCAGGCAATTGCACTGCGCGTTTGCAGTCGTGCAGTCGGCGCACAAGGCGCTGGGCGATGACCAGACTGACCGAGCTGGTGATGTTGTAGGGCGCGATGCCCATGTTCATCAAGCGAGCAATCGTCTGCGGCGCGTCGTTGGTGTGCAGGGTCGAAAGCACCATGTGACCGGTCTGGGCCGCCTTGATCGCGATTTCTGCGGTCTCAAGGTCGCGGATTTCGCCGACCATGATGACGTCCGGATCCTGGCGCAGGAACGATTTCAGTGCGGCGGCAAAGGTCATGCCGCGCCGGGCATTCTGCTGCACCTGGTTCACGCCGGGCAGGCGGATTTCCACCGGGTCTTCGGCGGTGGAAATGTTGCGGGTTTCGTCGTTGAGGATGCCCAGCGCGGTGTACAGGCTCACGGTCTTGCCGGAGCCGGTAGGGCCGGTGACCAGCACCATGCCATACGGTTTGTGGATGGCATCCAGAAAGAGTTTTTGCTGCACCGGCTCGTAGCCCAGCTTGTCGATGCCCATCTTGGCGGCGCTGCCATCAAGGATACGCAGCACGATCTTTTCGCCAAACAAGGTGGGCAGGGTGCTGACGCGGAAGTCGATCTGCTTGTTTTTGCTCAGGTTCAGCTTGATGCGGCCGTCCTGCGGCACGCGCTTTTCGGCGATGTCCAGTTGCGACATCACCTTCAGGCGGGCGGCGATGCGCGCATGTAGCTTCACCGGTGCCTTGCGGGCGGTCTTGAGGATGCCGTCAATGCGGTAGCGGACGCGGTAATCGTTCTCGTAAGGTTCGAAGTGGATGTCCGAGGCACCACGGCGGATGGCATCGATCAGCGCCTTGTTGACGAACTTGACCACCGGGGTGTCATCACCCTTGGCATCGACACCACTGTCGTTGGTCAGATCTTCATCGCCACCGGTGGTGTCCAGATTGTCCAGGCCATCAGAGTCACCGTCTTCACCCAGCGCGTCGGCGGCTTCCAGCCATTGCTCCAGGCAGCGCCTGATGCGCTCGGCATCCACCAGGATGGGTTCCACCGCCAGGTTGGTGTGGAACTTGATCTCGTCCAGTGCCTGCAGGTTGGTCGGGTCACTGGTGCCCACGAACAACCGCCCACCGCGCTTGAACAGCGGCAGCACCTGATGCTTGCGCAGCAGCTCTTCCTTGACCAGGGCGATGGCCGACTGCGCCGGGTCGATGGTCAGCGCATCGATCAACGGCATGCCGAACTCGATGGAATTGGCGGCAGCCAGCGCGTCGGGCGTGGCCAGGCGATGCTCGGCCAGATAGGTCGCCAGCGGTGTCTTCTCCGCCGATGCGGAATCCATCGCCTTGCGTGCTGCGGCTTCGTCCAGGGCGCCATCCAGCACCAAGCGCCGGGCGATGCCTGTGATGCCCATCAGGTTGGCACTGGGTGCTGCACTCATTTCTCGCCCTGTTTCCCCTCGCGATGCGGTGACTTTACTGCAAAACCCGCCGGCAAGGCATTGTGCGGGCAGGGCAGGATGCCCATCAGGACGGCATCCACGGTACGCTTCGCACCATGGGGAATCCAGACCGACCATCCGTATCCGTGATCCTGCCGGCCCGCAACGAGGCCGAGGGCCTGCGCAAGACGTTGCCGCGCATCCGTGAGGTACTGCCGGACGCGGAAATCATCGTGGTGGACGATGGTTCGAAGGATGAAACCGTGACCGTGTCCACGGAAATGGGTGCCAGGGTGCTGTCGGCCCCCTATGGCATGGGCAATGGCGCCGCGATCAAGCGCGGTGCCCGCGCCGCCAGTGGCGACGTGCTGGTATTCATGGATGCCGACGGTCAACACGAACCTGCGGACATTCCCCTGCTTCTGGCAAAGCTTGCCGAAGGCTATGACATGGCGGTGGGCGCACGCGATGGAAGCGGGCAGGCCAATCTCCATCGTGGCCTGGCCAACGGCTTCTACAACCGGCTGGCAAGCTGGATGACGGGGCACCGCATCCTGGATCTGACCTCCGGTTTCCGTGCCGTGCGCGCGGACAAGTTCCGCGAGTTCCTGCACCTGCTGCCCAACGGATTCAGCTACCCCACCACCAGCACCATGGCCTTCTTCCGCAGCGCCTACCCGGTGGCCTATGTGCCAATCGACGTGAAGAAGCGCGTGGGCACCGCCAGCCACATCCGCCCGCTCAGGGATGGCGTTCGGTTCTTGCTCATCATCTTCAAGATCGCCAGCCTGTATTCGCCGCTGAAGCTGTTTGTTCCCGTGTCCACGCTGTTTTTCCTGACAGGGTTGGGCTGGTATGGATACACCTATGCCACCCGGCACCAGTTCACCAACATGAGCATGTTGTTGTTCAGTGCTGCAGTGATCGTGTTCCTGATCGGCCTTGTTTCCGAGCAGATCACCAACCTGACGTACAGGCGCGATGGCTGATTCGTCCGTTCGCCGCAAGCGGGTGATGCTGATTACCCGCAACCTGCCGCCGCTGGTGGGTGGCATGGAACGATTGAACTGGCACATGGCGGATGAACTCGCGAACGTGTCCGATGTTTGCGTGATCGGGCCACAAGGCTCCGCTGCGCTTGCGCCTGAGAATGTGCAAGTCGTCGAAGTTCCGCTGAAGCCGCTGTGGAAGTTCCTGCTTTCCAGCTGGATCGTTGCGCGGCGTGAGGCCCGTCGCTTCAGGCCGGACATCGTGCTGGCTGGCAGCGGGCTGACTGCGCCGCTGGCGCGTGCAGCGGCGCGCTTCTGTGGTGCGCGGGCGCATGCGTATGTGCATGGGCTGGATGTAGCAGTCAAGCATCCCGTCTATCGCGCCATCTGGCTGCGCGCACTGCGCCGCATGGATGGAGTGATTGCCAATAGTGGCCCCACGGCGATGCTGTGCAGGAACATCGGGATACACGATGACAAACTCTGCATCGTCCATCCGGGGGTCGATCTGCCGAAGCAGGAATCGCGTCCGGTACGTCAGCTTTCGGGAAGCCCGATCCTGCTTTCCGTTGGCCGTCTGTCCACTCGCAAAGGGTTGCGCGAGTTCGTCACCAATACCTTGCCCATCATTGTGGCCAAGTATCCGAATGCACTGTTGCTGGTTGTGGGCGATGCTCCCAAGCAGGCATTGCATGCAGAGGCGCAAACACCACAGTCCATCCAGGCCGCCGCTGATGCCGCCGGCGTTGGCGGCAATATCCGTTTTCTTGGCGTCATCACCGACTACCAGGCGTTGGGAGATATTTATCGCGCCTGCGATGTCCACGTCTTCCCCGTCCGTGAACTTCCCGGCGATCCGGAAGGTTTCGGCATGGTGGCCGTGGAGGCAGCAGCGCATGGTCTGCCTACCGTGGCGTTTGCCACGGGCGGTATCGTGGATGCAGTGGCCGAAGGGCAATCCGGCTATCTGGTGCCGCCCGGTGATTACGCGGTGTTGAGTGACGCCATTCTTCGGGTTCTGTCAGATGGCGATGGCTGCTGGAAAGCACGTGCCGAGCAGTTTGCGCAGGGGTTTGCCTGGGCGGTGTTCGGCGAAAAGTTGCAAGCCGCACTGACCATAAATGAACGCCAATGAGGACGACGAATCGGGGAAACCCACAACTTGTCATGACAACGTCCGGACGATATGCTGGCCGGCATTGGCCCGCACGAGGTGTTGCATGAGCACGCTTCCCACATCCAAAACCGAGCGCATCGATGTGCGCGCCAGCACATCAGTCAAGCAATTGCTGCAGGAAGCCGCGCTCAGCTCCCACAAGAGCGTGAGTGAATTCCTGCTGGACGCTGGGGTGACGGCTGCCGCGCAGGCATTGGCGGATCGCCAGCGATTCGAGCTGGATGACGCGCAATGGCAGGCCTTCCAGCATGCGCTGGATCGCCCGGTGCAACACAAGCCCAGACTTGAGGCACTGCTTCGCGAACCCGGCCTGTTGGGATGAGCGGCCGGTATTCGCCCGTTCGCAAGCTTGCCGCTGGCGACCGGGTTGAACACTTCGACTGCGGCCATCCCGCGCTCAACGAGTTCCTGCAGCGCCATGCCTGGGCCAACCTGAAAGCGGGCAGCGCGCAGACATACGTCTGCTGCACGCAGGAGGGGGATATTGCAGGCTTCTATAGCCTGGTCGTCGGCAGCATCTCCCCAACGGTGGCACCGGTTCGTGTCCTCAAGGGGCTGGCACGCCATCCCGTCCCGGTCATGTTGCTGGCTCGGTTGGCCATTGATTTCGACCATCAGCGCAAGGGGCTGGGGCGCGCGCTGCTCAAGGATGCCCTGATGCGCACGGCGCAAGCCGCAGAGATCGCCGGGATTCGTTGCCTGCTGGTGCATGCCAAGGATGAGACCGCCAGGTGCTGGTACGAGGGTTGGGATTTCGAGCCAAGCCCAACCGACCGCTACCACCTGTTCCTGTTGCTCAAGGACATTCAGAAGCTGCTGAAGTAGGGAGGCGCTTTGATCTACCGCATCGGGTATTCGCCACAATGAGCATCAAGCAGCCTGCGATCTGGTTCCCCACTGTGCGTTGCGGCACAGGTACGGATGTTTTTACGGAAACCTTGGTAAATGGATTGCGGCAGCGCGGGGTTCGGGCTGAAATTACTTGGCTCCCACATCGTGCAGAATATCTGCCGTGGACGGTGCCCGTACCGAAGCCGCCTCGCTGGGCGACAGTTGCGCATGTGAATACCTGGTTGCATCCGCGCTTTCTTCCCAAGCAGTTGCCCATTGTGGCAACGCTACATCACTCCATTCATGCCCCAGCGTTGCGCCCATACAAGGGAATCACGCGGGCGGCATACCACCGCTACTGGATTGCTCCGAACGAGCGCAACGTGTTGCGGCGTGCAGACAAGGTCATCGCCGTCAGTCATTTCGTTGCGGAAGTGGCGAAACGCGAGCTTTGCGACGTGCCAATCGAGGTGATCTACAACGGCGTTGATACGGAGAGGTTCCGCCCGGCTTCGGAAAAGCACCAGTCAGGCAAGCCGTTTCGGCTGCTCTACGTTGGAAGCTGGATGCGGCGCAAAGGCGTCGATTTGCTGGCCCCCATCATGCGTGAATTGGGGGATGGCTTCGAATTGCGCTATACGGGCGGGCCGGCTAGCGAACGTGATAAAGCCGGAATGCCGCCGAATATGCGGGATCTTGGCAGGCTGTCTGGCGATGAGATAATCACTGAAATGCAAGACGCGGATGCCTTGTTGTTTCCTACTCGCAGCGAAGGCCTTCCCCTCACCGCGCTGGAGGCTATGGCATGTGGTTTGCCGGTAATCGCGACCCATGGTTCGTCGCTGCCGGAAGTGGTGACTGACGGAGAAACTGGCCTGCTTTGCAGGCAGGACGATGTGGGCATGTTCGTCGAAGCAGTACGCAGCATGGCAAGCGATCCAGGAAGGCGTGCGGGCCTGTCCAATGCCGCCATGCGCCGTGTCACCGACGAGTTCACGGGTCGGCGAATGATCGACGCCTATCTAGATGCTTACACGGTGGTGCAGAAGCATCGGTCATGACGGCAGCCATCACCATCCACTTCCACAAGCCAGAACTCACGGCTCGGTGTATCGACAGCCTGTTGGCGGATGGATGGACGACGATTCTGGTTTGGGACAACTCCGAAGATGATGGCGTCAGTCTTCTGCTGCTTGAGGAGCAATACAGAAATCAAGGCAAGGTGCAATTCGCGCGCAGCCCGGCAAACTTGGGGTTTGGCCGTGGAATGAACGCCGCCTTGGCCGAACTTGGGAACAGGGGATATGCAGGGCCGGTGTTGCTGGTGAACAACGATGCCCGGGTAATGCCGGGAATGCGTGCAGCTCTGGAAGCCCAACTTGCAGAAACAGGCAGTACTGCGTTGATTGCGCCACGCCTGTTGCAGGATGGCTGCGAGCAAGGTTGGTTGTACTACCAGCCGTGGCTGGCATTGGTGAGCAAACGGCGGTTGCCGGGTAGCTTTGCCTATCTGAGTGGCTGTTGCCTGCTTGTGCAAAGGCCTGACAACACGCAGCCGCTGTTCGATGAAGATTTCTTCATGTACGGGGAAGATGTCGAGCTTTCATGGCGCATGCGTCGACAGGGCGCCTGCCTGTTGCTGCTTGATCGCAGCTACGTGCAGCATGAAGGTTCTGCCAGTAGTGGGCAGGCCAGCGAAGCCTATGAGCGTTTTCTTGTGCAGTCGCATTGGCTATTGGCGAAAAAACTGGCGCCTAATCCTGGTGCGAGAATACTCATGCAGGTTCTTCGTGTTCCGTCATTGCTCGCACGGGCTTACCTGCGATCATGGCGGTATCGGTCGCTGGTGCCGCTGCGGGTGATTTTTTCTCGGAAAATGCGAAATTAAGGAAGGTCTGAACAAGCCGTCATTCCGGCGAAAGCCGGAATCCAGCTGTTTGGTAAGTCACTGAAAAAGCTGGATCCCGGCTTTCGCCGGGATGACGTTTCGTGAGTTGTTCAGAGCTTCCTTAAAGCAAGGATTGGATGAGTGCGACATGCTGTCGCGCCGCTTCGGTCGCAGTGAATTGTTCAAACCATTCATTGCCTGGGCGCGTGCTGGAATCTGGGTTTCGCAACGAGTCGAGCATTGCGTCGGCCAAGGCTTCCGCATTTTCGACGGGAACCAG
Source organism: Thermomonas sp. (assembly GCF_047606765.1). Classification (GTDB taxonomy): domain Bacteria; phylum Pseudomonadota; class Gammaproteobacteria; order Xanthomonadales; family Xanthomonadaceae; genus Thermomonas. The sequence continues at coordinate 17,025 of NZ_JASGED010000007.1, forward strand.
CGATCCAAAGCGACCATTCTCCAATATCTCGGAGGGGCCATAGTCGCAATCAGTTGCAATTACCCGTGTTCCTGCTGCCAGAGCTTCCACCAGAACCAGTCCGAAGCCTTCGAAGCGGGAGCTTAAGACAAATGCGTGTGCCGCACCCATTTGCGTCATGGGGTGGTCCGTATGGCCGGCTAGCGCAATGTCTTCTTTGAGTCCCAGCCTGTCGATCTGCGCCTGCAATTTTTCCCGCAAAGAGCCTTGGCCAAATATCACTAGGCGTGCCTGGGTGCGTTGCTTGACCAGTGCGAATGCGTCAATGAGCACGTCAAAGCCTTTTTGATGCTCCAGTCGTCCCATGGCGATAAAAGTTGGCAGAGTCCTTTCTCGAAGTGAGTAATGAAGATTTGCGTCCGGCATCGGTGCTGGATTTGATGTGTCGTCGATGACAGGGTTTGGAATGACGGTGACTTCCGTTGGGGGAATCCCCAGATAGCTGGAAGTTGCAGGGGCCAATGCTCGTGATACAGCAACGATGTGTGCTTGGCGGGCTGCCCAGCGAGACAGTAATGGACCGATAAGCCGATTCAGTGCCGTTGCTTGTTCCCAGTCGACATGCAGATTGTTTTCGTTTCTTATAATGAAGGCAGGCGATAATTCCCAAGACAACTTCGACAGTGCTGCAGCTATGCCCGTGTATATCCCAAAGCAAATGACTGCATCAGGCTTCATTTCATTCACAAGCTTGGCCAATCCCCTGCACGCGCGAATGGGTTTTCCTGCTTTCAGGTCAACCAACTTGCATCGACTGTTTACCCTTTGAATCAGCTCGCCCTCAAGTTTGGCTGTCACGATATAGACATCGTGATTGAGTGATGCAAGTCCGGATGAAAGTAATATGGCGACTTGCTGGGCGCCGCCGGTACGAAGTTGTGGAACAAAAAGAAAGATCCTCATTGGATGGATTCGTGTGAGATGGCGAGAATGTCTGTAAACAAATCTCCGCCTGGGTATTTTTCAGAAAGAATTTCAAGAGATGTGCATTTGCAATATTGGTCATTCAAATCAAATATCAATCTCCCTGCAAGAGCATTGCATAGAGAATGAAATCCGCCGGTTTGATGTAGATAGAGTGGGTTGAATTCGCAAACTACCGGCATGCCGGAAGCGAGAAGTTGCGTCGCGCCTTGCAGGGCGTGCCCTTCGTACCCTTCAATATCCATCCACAGAAGTGCATCTGGGCGGGGTGATTCCACATCGTCAAGTCGAGTGGAAGGAGTAGGAAGCCCCGCGTCAGCGACCGAGTGATTGCCGCTGTTGGTCATGGATTCTTGAAGGAACAGTGTTGCCGTTGCTTCTTCTCCGACTGCCTGCGCCAACACGCGCACTCGATCCTCCACGCCGTTGAGTGCAAGATTGGCACGCAGCAGCCTAAGGTTCTCCGGATGGGGTTCAATGGCGGTTCCCGTCTGCATGAGGCCACGTGTCAATGCTGGGATCACGATGCTGCCGATATTGGCACCCACATCAATGAGATGCCTTGGTGTGGGGCGTCCTTCTCGGCGGAGTATCTCCAAGGCTATTACCAGTTTCTGGAAATCAAACTCGCCATGCAGGAACAGTTCCCTGCCGATGACCTTGTCCTGTGTTGAAACGACATATTTCTCGCGGTCTCCCACAACGAGATAGGGCATCGGTTCGACATCGTAGGCTGCTCGGCGCAGCAACGGCAGGCGGGCAGTCAGTGGTTGAAGACATGCCTTGGTTACCGCAAGCAATGGCGCGCGAAGTAGCCGGGAGTTTTGTAGAGAGTTTGGCAGATTCATTGTTGTTCAACTCCTGCTTTTCAGCAGGATAAGAATAGTGATCAGTGCGGTGGATTCTGCTGCATAGCATGCCCACGCCGCACCAAGCAGGCCGTAACTAGGGATCAGGATAGTGCTGAATACTACTCCGGCGATCCCGCCTATGAGATAGATGCGCGTGAGCAGGTAAGTGCGTCCGGAGGCAATCAACTGGAAATTGCCAAGGGCGCGTAGCACGGCCAGCAGCGGCAATAGCGCCAGCCAAACCATCAGTTCCGAAGCTGCACGGAACTCTTCGCCAAGGATAGTGGGGATCAAGTTTGCTATCGCGATTACGGCAACAGCTCCAATCACCGACATCAGGATCAGTACGATGCCGGCAATCAGCAGGCGGCGTCGATGATCGGTGTCGGCATACAGCTTCGGCCAGAGTGCTTCCTGCAATGCCAGGATCGGCAGGCTGACCAGATCCACGGCGCGCTGGGCAATATTGAAATTGCCCGCATGGGCAAAGGCGACCTGCGCCAGCAATGGCTTGTTGTATTCGGCCTGTACGCGCGCTGATACGCCGCCTGCCGTGAATGGAATGCCTTCGCGGATCATCGCCCACATGCGTTGTGCGCTTGGCTTCCAGCCGATGTGGCGGTAGGTGAGCCATGAAACAACCGCCATGTAGCCAAGGCTTGCAGCGGTATAGGCATGCAGCCAGTTTTCCAGGTCGTTATGGGATGACACCCAAATGGCTGCGAGCGCCAGGAGCCGTGCGAGTGGAAGCCCGGCCTGCATGACGCCATAGACACGGGTCTTCTGCTGGGCCTGGAATGCCCGGCCCAGCAGTTCGACCAACGACACGCTGACGATTTCCGCAAAAATCATTCCGGCAATGGCAAACCACGGCGCGGCAATGGGTGGCAGCACCATTTTTGCCAGCAGCAAGGTTGCCAGCGAGAACACCAGCACGCTGCGCCACCACACGCACAATGCGCGACCCAGCAATACGCGCAATTCGGCGGGTTGCCTTGCCCCATCACGCAATACCACGCTTGGCAGGCCCAGGCCGGCAATGGATGCGGATATACCGGAAATCGCCAATACGGCGACGAATGCACCGTAATCCGTTGTGCCAAGTACCTTCGCCAGGAAGAGGATGGCAAGGGCCTGCGCTGCCGCGCGCAGGAAAAACCATCCCGTCAATTCAATGCCGGCCCAAGCCAACGCACCCGGTCGCCAGTTTGTGATGTTGCGCCACGTGAGCCGTGCATTTGCCATTGGGTTTGGGTGGCAGCCTGTAGATGGGTCAGTGGGGGAACTGCCGGATTCGTGTTCGAAGATGCGGACGTTTGTCGATGACATGCACGTGGTGCCCGGCTTCGGCCGGTTCACGGGCAATCACGCTGGCGGCGAAGCCTGCGCCGACGATGAGGGTCGATTTATTCATGCCAATTGGGTCCCCTCACAACAAGGTCAAATGCTGCGGCTGCGCATCAACAACGGCAGTCAATGCAATGCCCTGATCGAATGTGGCCAGGCTGCCGCCATGCTTCACAGTCAGGGCGAGCAGGTACAGGTCCGTGATCTGGTTGTGGCCACGCACGCGATCGAAGTTGACCCGTGTCGCATCCCGCAGGCTGATGTCATCAGCCCAAAACTCATGATCGAAGTCGTTGCAGACGCGCGCCATCTGGTTGCGCACGCGCGCCAGGCCGAACGGCCCGATGCGCCCATAGGCAGGCAGGTTAAGGATGCGAATCACCGCGTTTTCCACCAGCGGACAGGTGGCTATGCGAAGCCCGGGCCGATCGAGCAGCGCATTGGCCTCCGCCGAATGCACATGCGCATCATCCAGCAGGGCGACCCAGACATTGACATCCAGCAAAAGGCGCATCAAATGCCTTCCCGCTCCATCAGCTCACGGACATGCTCTACCGTCACGGTTTCGTCGCGCATGGGTGCCAGCGCATACCGCCCACGCAAGGGTGCGGAAGGCATCGGTTGCGGCGCAGCTTGGGTGGCAGCGCGGATCAACCGGGAAACGGCCTCCCCCAGCGAAACCCGCTGGCGACGCGCCAAAGCCTGCGCTGCGAGCAAGGCGTCTTCTTCCAGGTTCAGGGTAGTACGCATGGTGATCTCCATATTGCCCGCGAAATCATCATAGCATCATATTTGCATTTTGATGCGAACCCTTGATCTGCTTGTATTGCTCGTTTCAGCGGCCTACCCGATGCGCCAGAGCCTTTGATTCCAAGTGGTCACATGCCCCTGGCGTCTTCGCCGGAAGTTTCAGGAAATAATCTTCTGGACATTGGCGTGGCGAGTGACGCCGCAAAGCTCCCGCTCAGGTGCTGATTGTCGCGGAACACCACCTGCCCGTGCAGTTCAGCACGACACAGGCCATCTGGGCAGATATGGGCAGTCATGTCCAGCAGGGTGACGTTCGGGAACCGTGTTGCTGCGGCACGCAGCCGCTTCTTGACAGCCTGCGCCTGAGTGGAAGCGGCAGGGGCAGCGCATGTGCCGAAACCGGCCAGCCAGTTTGGCCGCATTGCGTGCGCTGCAAGGCAGTCCGGGCCGTTGAAAGGCAGGCTGGGCGTATCCAGCAGCAGGAAAACGCGATCAGTAGCTGGACTGATCTGGTTCAGTACGCGGGCTGTGCCTTCCGTCCATTGCTCTGGGGTATAGGCTGCGTATGCGCTGCCGAACACGAGAAGGTTGGGCTTGATCTGCTTGATCTTCAACAATGCAACATGACGCCATTGCGCGCATTCGGTGTATTCACGGCCAATACGGGCGTAGAAGATCGGCGCATCCACCATGGGGCAGGACGATTTGGTCATCACCAGCAAGCGCCAGCCGGGCTTGTCCAATGCCTTGTTGACGGCAGGGAACCATTGGCCGATATGACTGTCGCCGATCAAAACGGCTGTGTGTTCGGCCTTCTCATCGCCAAAATTGCAGATGCGTACGTTGGCGCTGCGATACCAGTCGTCGCAACCCATGCTGTAGATGATGGGTGCATCCGTGCGGGCTGCGGCGTAGCGCTGCATCCTTGGTGATTGCGCGGATCGTGCGGCCTGGTCGCTCCAGTAATGTGCCAGCGCGCCGATTGCGGCCATGCATGCCAGCGAGACGGCCAGCGCCGTGCGTGGGTGATCCAGCCATTTGCGCCAGCGGCGCATTGGTGCTTCGACCAGTGCGTGTGAGAGTGCCGCCAGCCCGAGTGAAATGACGACCAGTAGCGCACGATACCAAGGGGCATGGCTGCCAGTCAGGGCATAACCCAGCAGTAGCACGGGCCAATGCCACAGATACCAGGAATAGGAAATCCGGCCTAACCATTGCAACAGCGGCAGCGAAAGAACGCGGTATGCCCATTGCCTGCCGGTCACGCTGCCGGCAAGGACAATCAGCCCAGTGCCCAGTGTCGGCACAAGCGCACACGCGCCGGGATAGGGGCGGTTGGCATCCAGCAACAGGCCACTTGCGACGATCAACATCAGGCCGGACACGCCAAGCACTGATGCTAGACGCGGCGTGAGGGACGTGCCCTGCCGTTGCCGCGTGAACACAAGCCACGCCAGCGCACCCGTGGCAAACTGCCAGGCACGCATTGGCATCATGTAGAACGCCAGCAAGGGTTCGGTTCTGGTCAAGGTCAGGCAAGCCAGAAGACTGGCCGCGGCCACGGCCACCATCCCGATCTTGAGCCGTGCCACGCCGCGTTCACCATCACGCGCCAGCAGCCAGATCACAAGCGCAGGCCAGACCAGATAGAACTGTTCTTCCACACCCAGTGACCAAGTGTGCAGGTACAGGTTGGTTTCGCTGCCGGCATCGAAATAGTCCAGGTTGCCCAAGGCAAAATGGAAGTTGCTGAGCCACAGCGCGGCCATCCGGGCTGCGGAGAATTGATCCAGTTGGGCAGATGGCGACAGCAGCCAAGTGGACGCCATGCCAACGATCAGCAGCATCAACAACAAGGCGGGAAGCAGCCTCCGCAGGCGGCGCACATAGAACGGCAACAGTTTCAGGTTGCCGGTCTGTGCAACTTCCTGCACAAGCTTGCCGGTGATGAGGAAGCCGGACAGGACGAAAAACACATCCACGCCCACAAAGCCGCCGGCCAGCCACGGCACGCCAGCATGTGCGGCTACCACCAGCAGGATGGCGATGGCACGCAGGCCTTCGATGTCGGGGCGGAACGAATTCAAGCGGCTGATTCCGACAGGCTGGATGCCTTATTTGTGCCCATTGCCTGCTGGAACCGTGGTGTTTTGCCTGGCCCATGCAAGGCGCTCGATCTGCACCGCCAAATCCGGCCTGTTTTTTTCGCGCAACTCAGCGGCCAGGCTGTTTGCGAATGGGTCGTCTGGCGTGCTCGCGTTGATGGCCTTGGTGAAATACGGCATTGCAGCGTCCGGTTCGCCCATGTTGTTCATGATGAAGTAGCCGATCTCGACAAGGTTGATCGGCTCCGGTGGCGTGCGACGCGAAAGGGTTGCCAGCGCCTTGAGCACCTGTGGCTTGTCCAGCTTGACGCCCAGATGCAGGTGATGGGTCAGTATCTTCAGCGAACGTTGGTTGTCCCAACTCATTCCAACGGTTTCCAACCGTGTCTGGAGCAGGTTCCAATCTTCCGGCGTGATGCTGCCTTTCAGGGTTTTCAGGACAACCAGCAGTGCGGCATTGTTGAGTGAGTACGGCGCAAGGGTGGCTCCGCTGCTACAGGCGGGAATGGCCTGGTCAAGGCCGGTGTTGGTCTTGTCTGGGCCACCGCCTGCCCTGAAATACCCGGCGCAGAGTTGGATCCATGCGCGGGCCGAGTGCGGTGCCGCTGCAGCGGATGCGCGTGCAAGCGCCATGTTGCTGCTCCAGCTTTGTGCGCGCAGCACGGTGGTTGCACCCAGCATCAGCAGCAAAACGCTGCAGATGGCGGCTTGCACGGCGGGGCGCACGCCCAGGCGCTGGGCAACATGGGCCAGCAGGCTGCCAACGGCCAGCACCGCACCGATCAGGGCGAAGTGGTTGCGATGTTCGAAGGCCAGTTCCAGGCCGATCACATTGCTGGTGACGAAGTGCGCACCGAAGAACAGGAACACGCCAAGGGAAAACAGTGGCCAGCGCGTGCGCAAGCGCCATGCAATGCCCAGCAATGCCAGCAGAAACACAATGGCAGGCAAGGTTGTCCACGGTTGCAGCAGGCCGCGCGAAGGTTGCAGCCAGTCGTAGTAGAACGGCATGTGCGAAGGCAGCGGCAACACGATCTGCCACAGATACATGCACAACACGCGGGCCTGCGTCAGCAGGCGTTCTGGCGTGGAGAAATCGCGGCCCGGGTATGCCTCCCAATGCCAGTGTTGCGGAATGACCAGCAGGAAATAGGCCAGCGCGCCCATCAGCGTTGCAATCAGGTAACTGCGCCGCAGACTGTTGGCCACGCGCGGATCGGCGGCAGCGAAGCGCAGCACGGTCAGTTCCAGGGCAAGCGTGAACGCCGGGAATTGAACGGAATCCTCCTTGCAACTCATTGCCACCACCCAAAGGAGCAGGGCTACAAGCAGGCCGGTACGGCCAGGACGCCCCTGTCTCTGGGCCTGTCGTGCATGCAGATAAGACAGCAGCGCCAGCACCAGGAACAATGTCCCCAGAGTTTGCAGTCGTTGCACTGCGTAAAGCACCGAGGACACCATCAGGGGGTGTGCGGCCCATGCCAGGGCAAGGGCCGGGGCCAGCCAGCGCGTGCGCTGTTCAGTGGTGCCGGTGAGCAGCAACAGGCTGCGGAACAACCACGCCAATGCGAATGCCGTCAGCGCATGGATCAGGATATTGGTGGTCTTGAATGTGGCTGGGTCTGCACCACCGCCGCGCCAGTAATCCAGTGCGAACGTCAGCGTGGGCAGGCCGCGCATCTGGCCGGAAGCCTGCGGGGTGGCGATCGCCTTGGCCAGCCCTTCTGCCGTCAGTTTGTCCAGTTGGATGGAGTCGTTGTTGACGATGTTGGGAATGTCGTCGAACACGAACTCGCCAGGCAGGCCGGGGGTGAACAACAAACCGGCAAGCAGGGCGACAAGCAGGCTGGGCAGCCAGAACCAACGGGGTGCTGTAGGCATGGGGACGAATGGGTAGCGGCAATCGGGCAAGCTTAAACCGCCTGCATCCCCACTTGTTGCAGCAGGGTCAGATCAGTGAGCAGTTGGCGGTTGCCATGTCGCACTTGGTGCCGCGATTCCCGGGCAGTGCTGGGGTTCCCGTGATCGGCGTGCTCATGTCCGTGACCGTGTCGGCGGCGCGGCACGCATGCTTGGGCGGATCGGGAATGGAATTGTTGTTGTAGATGGCGGCCAGTGCGAAGTTCGCATAGTTCTTCATTTCCATCTGGCAGGCACCGTTTGCCGAACGGATGCGGTAGTTGTTGTAGGCCGGCAGTGCGATGGCGGCCAGGATGGCGATGATGGCGACCACGATCATCAGCTCGATCAGGGTGAAACCGCGTGTGGTGCCGTGCATGGTGATTCCCCAAGGCAAAAATGCTTACTGTTCAGCAAAGCAATAATCGAGCCAATGGATGGTACGCGCAGAATGCAGTGCGCGGAATTGTGACTGCCGTTGGGAAAAGTATCGGCGTCTGCGTGAAAACAAGTCAAAAAAAGAAAGCCCCACTTGCGTGGGGCTTTCCATGACCTGCCCTGAACGCGGGCGGGTTTTGCATTACGCAGACAGCGAGCAGGTGCCGCTGGTCAGGTCGCAAACGGTCGACTTGTTGCCCGGGGTCTTCGGCGTGGCCGTGGCCTTCGGCTGAGCAATGGAGATGGAGGTGCAGGCCTTGTTCGGCGGCGTGCGCACGGAGGTCATGTCCATGCTGGACAGGGTGGCCGCCACGTAGGAGTTTGCCCACGCCTTGGCTTCGGCCTGGCAGGCACCGTTGGCCGACTTGATGCGGTAGTTGTTGTACGCCGGCAGTGCGATGGCGGCCAGGATGGCGATGATGGCGACGACGATCATCAGTTCGATCAGGGTAAAGCCTTGCTGCTTCTTCATGGTGTATCCCCTAGGGTAGGTGAATGTGGTTCCACGTGCCGTGGCCGCTGTTCCGGTCCCTCGGCAGCCGTGCGTTGGCACGTGCGGAGTGTATATCGCAGGATGCGTGCCAACTTCGAAACAGGCATGGGGATATGCGTTTTTGCCGCTGGAATCACGGTTTTCTGCGGGTTTGCCGCGGCGTGACTGACGTTTTGGGGCGAAAGTGACGCGCAGCGTCGGTTTTGTTGGGTGGCGCTGCGCGCGGGGTTATCGGGCAGGTGGTGGCGGGAGTTGGTCGAGTTGCTCCGCAATGATGTGGCCGAAGGCCTCGAAATCCTGCAGGTGCCGGGTGGCGATAGCGAAGACAATTTGCCAGTCGATGGTGTCGTAGGCATGCACGGCGATGTTGCGGAAGCCAACGGCCTTCTTCAGCCGCAGGGCCAGCGTGGCATCCAGCAGTCCGTGGTCGGCAAGGCGGTCGAAGGTTTCGCCCATGGTATTGGGTGGCGGCAGATCCCGTCGGCGATGACGTGTGCGGCCATGTCCACGCACAACTGCACGGCACGGCTGAGGTTGAGTACCAGCACATCCTGCAGGTCGATGTCGCCACGCAACTGTTCCACGTTGGCCGGGGCTTTGGTGTGCAGGCGGGCAAGGCAGCGTTGCAGCGAATCCAGCTTGCGTTCGATGATCAGCGGTTCCATGTCTGCCTTCTTTCGTGCAGCAGGCGGCGGACGTAGGGCATGAAGTCCTCGTTGTCGAAAACGTGGCGGCGGATCAGGTTGGCGTAGTCAACATCGCTACCCAACAGACGTTTGCCGTGCTGCAGGATTTGCCCAAGTAGTGGCTCACCTGCGGTTTTCAGATCGATCAGATCGATAGGGCGACCACTGGCGGCGGCAAGTGCGTCGATCAGACGCAGCCGGGTATGGACATCGAGCGGATGATCCAGCTCAACGGCAATGTCCAGGTCACTTTCGTAGCCAGCGCGGTCAGCCGCTGCCGATCCGAACAGCCACGCCTGGCGGATGCCGGGTTGCCGGGCAAGGATGGCTTGCAGTCGGGCGATGGAAGGCGACATGCAGGAGCTTCAAGGCTGGGTCTCGGGGATCATACCCTGCGGCCGTGATGCAGCCCTCAATCAATCCCCAGCTTCTTCAGCTTGTAGCGCAGGGCGCGGAAGGTGATGCCGAGTTGGGCTGCCGCCTTGGTCTTGTTGTAGCGGTTGTCCTGCAGGGCCTGTTCGATCGCCTTGCGCTCGATTTCCTCGATGAAGCTGGGCAGGGCGCTGCTGGCGGATTCGCGCGGGTCGATGCGGCTGGGGTCAAGCGGGGTGGTGACTGCCGCTGCCGCTGCCGTGGGTGTGGCCGGGCGCGGTTCCGGCAGGCGCAGGTCGCTGGCGCGGATGCCGTCGTCGTCGGCCAGGGCGAAGGCGCGTTCCAGGATGTTTTCCAGCTCGCGCACGTTGCCGGGGAAGGTGTAGGCGTTCAGGGCTTCGACCGCGTCGGGGTGCAGCACGGGATGCGGGCGGTTCTGGGCGGTGGCGAGGCGGGCGAGCACGGCATTGGCCAGCAGCGGCAGGTCGCCGCGACGTTCGCGTAGGGGCGGCACGCGCAGCTCGATCACGTTGATGCGGTAGTACAGGTCATGGCGGAAGCGGCCTTCCTCGACCAGCGCGGCCAGGTTCTTGTGGGTGGCCGAGAGGATGCGCACATCCACCGGGACTTCGCCGTTGGCACCCACCGGGCGCACCGATTTTTCCTGGATCGCGCGCAGCAGCTTGACCTGCATGGGCAGGGGCAGTTCCGCCACTTCGTCCAGGAACAAGGTGCCGCCTTCGGCAGCCTGGAACAGGCCGGTCTTGTCGGCATGGGCACCGGTGAAGCTGCCCTTGCGATGGCCGAAGAACTCGCTTTCCATCAGTTCGGCGGGGATTGCGCCGCAGTTGACCGGGACGAACGGGCCACCGGCGCGCGCGCCTTCATCGTGGATGGTGCGGGCGACCAGTTCCTTGCCCACGCCGGATTCGCCGGCGATATAGACCGGGGCCTGGCTGCGGGCGACCTTGGCCAGGGTGGCGCGCAATTCGCCCATGGCGACGGAATTGCCCAGCAGGCGGGTGGCGGTGCCGGGGATTTCACCGGTGGTGCGGCCCACTTCCGCCGTGGCGCGCGCCTTGGGGGTGAGCTTGAGTGCGTTTTGCACCAGCCCGCGCAGCACGGTCAGGTCCACCGGCTTGCTGACGAAGTCGAAGGCACCGGCCTTGAGTGCATCCACGGCGGCTTCCTGATTGCCGAAGGCAGTAATCATCGCGACCGGGGTATTGGGGTGCTGCTGGGCGATCTCGCGCACCAGGTCCAGCCCGGAGCCGTCGGCCAGGCGCATGTCGGTGAGGCACAACGCATACTGGTTGTGCCGCAACAGGGCGCGGGCATCGTGCAGGGACGAGGCGGTATCGCATTTCAGGCCCATCCGCCCGAGCGTGAGCACCAGCAGTTCGCGGATGTCGCGCTCGTCATCGACGATCAGGGCGTTGTTCTGGGGGCTGCGGGCAGTGGCGTTCATTCATGCCACGATAACCTTTTGCCGCGCCGCGTCCAAGTGCGACGTTTTGTGACAGTCGATGCCGGGTCAGCGGGTTTCGATGGCGCGGGTGCCCGCCATGCGGATGCGGAAGCAGGCACCGCCGCCCGGCACCGGGACATAGGTCAGTGCGGACTGGTTGGCCTCGCACATCTCGTGGGCGATGTAGAGGCCCAGCCCGGTGCCGTGGCTGGAAGTGGTGAAGAACGGGCGGAACAATTGTGCGGCCACGGCTTCCGGGATGCCGGGGCCACGGTCGGTGACATCCAGCAGTGGCGCGCCCTTGTCGTCCAGATGGACGTGCAGGCCGATCCGCGCGGGCTCGCCCGGCATGCGGCCATAGACCAGCGCGTTGTGGACCAGCACGGTCACGATCTGCTGCAGCTGGCGGCGGTCCACCATCGCGATCACCGGCGCGCCGGGCAGGTGGGCTTCGATGCTGGCGTTGTCCGGCGGCTGGGTTTCCAGATAGTCGGCCACGAAGGCGCGGGTGAACTCGCGCAGGTCCACCTGTTCGGGCTGCGCGCGTTCGCGCCGGGCCAGCCCCAGCACGTTTTCGACGATGCCGTTCATGCGGTGGGTCTGCTGGTAGATGATTTCCAGCAGGCGCAGGTCGGCCTCGGGGATGTCGCGTGATTCCTGCAACAGTTGGGTGGCGTAGCTGATCGCCGCCAGCGGGTTGCGGATTTCGTGGGCCAGACTGGCGGAGAAGCGGCCCAGCGTGGCGAGCGTCAGGGTTTCGGCGCGGCGCGAGGCCAGCGAGGCATCATCAAGGAAAATCAGCACCTGGTCGCCTTCGGCCAGCAGGCGGGCGAAGCGCGGCAGCACTTCCGGCTGGTCGGGCTTGAGCTGGAGCGGGGTGGCGTCGTTGCTGCCGCTGCGCTGCCACTGGTGCAGCCGCTGCTTCAGTTCCGGCGTACAGGTTGCCAGCGAGCGGCGACCGTGGCCGGCATCGCCAAGATGGATGAGTGCGGCCTCGTTCGCCAGCCGGATTTCGCCTTCGCCATCCACCAGCAGCACGCCGGTGCGCATGCGGCGGATGATGAGTTCGTTGATCTCGGCCAGGTTCGCGGCCTGGCTGCCGCGTTGTTCGGCCAGTGCTTCGCTGGCGCGCATCTGCGCACCCAGCACGCCGGTCAGCGCGGCGATGGCCAGGTAGCTGACCGCGAACATCAGCAGTTCCGCCAGCGGGCGCAGGGTCTGGCCGTCGCCGAGGATTGCGCCAAGCAGGTACTGGGTCACCACGCCGGCCACGGCGCAGGCGGCGGCGATCAGCCCGTAGCGGGCCGGCAGCAGCAGGGCCGCTGCGCCGACATTGAACAGCAGCAGCATGGCGATGCCGCCTGCAAGGCTGGGCATGACGTACATCGCCAGCGTGCAGAACCAGATGTCGATGCCGATGCCGGTCAGCACCTGCGGGCGGATGCGGCTGTGCCGGCCCGACACGAACAGCACGACCGCAATCAGCAGATAACCGGCAGCCAGCCACTTGGCTGCGGTGGGATGGCGCGGCAGCTCCAGCAGGTCACCGACCGGGCTGAACACCACCAGGCACAGCAACGCCGCCTCGAACAGCCGGTAGAGCGTGAAGAAGTACCGCTCCCGGCGGATCGTGGCGTGCTGGAACAGGGGCGGGGCATGCGGCATGGAGGCGAGTATGCGCGATGGCCGGGCATCGATGACGCGCGCGGCGGCGCAACAGGCTAAAATGGTGGGCCGCCATCGGCGCGTCGGACTTGCCGGCGTCCGGGCGCATCCCGTGCCGTGACCGGCCCAACCTCCCCTCGGGTGACTCAATGAATTTCCACGAATATCAGGCGAAACAACTGCTTGCCGAATACGGCATCCCGGTGCCGGCCGGCAAGGTCGCAGCCACTCCCGATGAGGCGGTGGACGCCGCGAAGTCGCTGGGTCAGGGCCCCTGGATGGTCAAGGCGCAGATCCACGCGGGCGGTCGCGGCAAGGCCGGCGGCGTCAAGTTCTGCAAGACCGTCGATGACGTGAAGGCCGCTGCGGCCGGCATGTTGGGCAAGCGCATGGCGACCTACCAGACCGCAGGCGTCGAGCTGCCGGTCAACCTGGTGCTGGTCACCACCGCCGGCGAGATCGTCAAGGAGTTGTATCTGTCGGTGCTGGTGGATCGCGGCACCCGCACCATCAGCTTCATCGCATCCAGCGAAGGCGGCGTGGAGATCGAGCAGGTCGCCGCCGAAACCCCGGAGAAGATCCACACGCTCAACGTCGATTTCGTCGAGGGCGTGCAGGGCTATCACGGCCGCGACATCGGCTTCAAGATGGGCCTGACCGCCAAGCAGGCTGGCCAGTTCGCCAACTTCATGGTCAACCTGTACCGCATCTTCAACGAGAAGGATCTGGCGCTGGTCGAGATCAATCCGCTGGCGATCCTGGACGACGGCAACCTGTACGCGCTGGACGGCAAGTTCAACAGCGACGACAACGCCAGCTTCCGCCACAAGGAACTGGTCGCCATGCGCGACACCTCGCAGGAAGACCCGACCGAGGTCATCGCCTCGGAGCTGGACATCAACTACGTGACGATGGACGGCAACATCGGCTGCATGGTCAACGGCGCAGGCCTGGCGATGGCGACCATGGACGTCATCAAGCTGAGCGGCGGCGAGCCGGCGAACTTCCTCGACGTGGGCGGCGGCGCGAACAAGGAACGCGTGATCGAGGCGTTCAAGCTGATCCTGTCCAGCGACAAGGTGCAGGGCATCTTCGTCAACATCTTCGGCGGCATCGTCCGCTGCGACATGATCGCCGACGGCATCATCGAGGCGGTCAAGGAAGTCGGCGTCAAGGTGCCGGTGGTGGTGCGCCTGGAAGGCACCAACGTGGAAGCCGGCAAGCAACTGCTGCGCGACAGCGGCATGGCCATCATCCCCGCCGACGACATCAACGACGGCGCGAAGAAGGTCGTCGAAGCGGTCAAGAAAGCCGCCTGATTCACCATTGATTCGGAACTGGGCTGCGCTATTTCCAGCCCCCTTGAGTCAAGGGGGCGGCATCGACGCGAAGCGGCGATGCGGGGGATGTGGAGGCATGCTTGAGTGATGTTTCGCAACGCGAAACATCACGTGGTTCCGAAGCCGATAAACAACCA
>NZ_JASGED010000008.1:0-27696 GCF_047606765.1 Thermomonas sp.
GGACAGCACCAGCGTGCCGCCGCTGCCGACATCCAGCCCGGCCTGCAGGTCGATGCCGGCCGAGCCGCCATCATTCTGCAAGGTCATGTTGCCGTTGCGGCTGGTGGCCGCAAGCACGCGGATCGCGCCGGCATGCTGGACACTGCCGATCACCAGTTGCGGCGTTTCGATCAGTGCCAGTTCCGCGCCATCCAGCGCAAAGCCCTCGCTGCCACCCAGCAGGATTTCATCGCCGGTGCGGTCATACGCATTGCCGGCAGCATCCACGCCGCCCGGGCGCAGGTTCACGCCAAGATCGCTGCGGATCGCGCCTGCAATCCGCAGCGCATCGCTGTTGCCATCATTCCCAGCGCGCAACACCACAAGACTGTTGCCGGCATCCACTTGCGTGCTGGCGGCAAGCTCCACGCCCGCGCCGCTACCGCCTTCGCCGCTCAATTCAATGCCGCCATTGGTGGTGGTGGCCGTGGAGCCTGCCGTGAAGCGCACGCCAGTTCCACCTTGCGAACCGCCATTGACCGTGATGTGGCCCTCGCCTGAACTCAGGTCGAAGTTGCGCAGCAACACGCCAACCGCGTCCGCACCGGTTGCGGTACCGACAATGGTGAGCAAGCCGCTGCCGCTGTCGGCCTCGCCCAGGCTATAGCCACCTCCATCCAGATAAACGCCTCCGGTTGCACCAATGCCGGCAATGTTGACTGCACCGCCGCCACTGTTTGTGTAGCTGGCATATGAAACCAAGCCTTGCGCGCTGGCGCTTTCGCCGTGCATGTCGATCCGGCCACCGCCACTCAGCAATCCCATGCCGCTGATGTTCACGCCATCCTCGGTGCCACCGACGCCCTCGATGAAAATGTTGCCGCCAGCGCTGTCCATTTGGCTGTATGGCCCGAAGAGGTTCACGCCGTATCCACCGCCACGCCCGATGATGCGGATGCCGCCGCCCTGCGTGTTGATGGAAAAGCCGTCGTAATAATCGGTGTCGTAACGGATGCCATCACCGCTGCCATTGGCCGTGCCGGTCATCGAGAAATCACCGCCATCGGTATTGAACTGGGTGCGAACGGCGACGATGCCGTCCGCAGTATCGCCGCCCGTGCCCACGAGCTCGATGTTGCCGGTACCGGTATCGATGCTGGACTGGTTCAGCACCACGCCCGCCTGCTCACCGCCTTCCATCGTCCAGGGGTTTGCGGCATCACCTTCGATCCGCAGATTCCCGCCATTGGTGGTGATATCGACCCCATCCAGATTGACGCCGGCGATGAAGGCATCCGTGTTGGTGTGGTACTGCCCGCTCATCAGGATGTTGCCGCCGTTGCTGGCGAGCGTGGCATTGCTGAAGTTGACGCCCCCATTCGTATCGTCCGAGAGGTTGGCGTTGAACGCCATGTCCAGCGAGCCTTCGGTGCTTTCGATGCGGAAACTGCCGCCGCCGATTGCACCTTGCGCATTGACGATCAAGGACAACGGGCGGGTATTGCTTGCCAGGATTTGGGCATCGTCGAAATAGACGCTGCTTGCCGACTCGATCACCACATTGGTGCCGTTGGCGAAGGCGGTATTGATTTCCTGATCCTGCACATTGGTGCCCAGCACGGGATCTTCTTCCACAGTCCCCGTGTCAACCCCGTTGACCACGGTCAGGGAGGGTGCCGACAGCGTCCAGGTGCCCGCCGCCGTGCCGCCACCGGCAGAAACTTGCAGCCCGCGGATATCGAAAGCGCCATCGGTTCCGGTGAAGATGCTGCCGCCGGCGGCACCGCCATAGGCGGACAGGTTCCCGAATGCCGCCAGGCTGCTTCCGGCATCCATGCGGATGCTGCCGCCATTGCCAATGCCGCCATCGGCATAGATCGACGTGCCTTCGCCGATGAGCAGCGTATCCGCGGCGTTGAACGTCACCGTGCCGCCATTGCGGGCACCGGAAGCGTCAACGTCACTGTTCGCGCTGGATTGCCTCCACAAGCCGATGTTCTCGGCTTCCACCAGCACGGTGCCGCCGTCGCCATCTGCACCCCCACTGACATCGACGACGCTTGGGTCGTCACCGATGCCAATCAGCACGACGCTGCCATCTTGCGCCGTCAATTCGACGCGCCCCGCGCGCGACCCGATGCTGCGGGCGCGCAACGTGCCGGAATTGGCGATGCCGCCAACGCTGCCGCCCAACAGGCCACCGACCGTCGCATTCATGCGCATCAATATCTGCCCGCCATCCGCCTGGATGTCTCCCGAATTGACAAGGGTGCCCGGCGGAGACATACAGCCAAATTCATCACAGGGCAGAGTGGACGTATTGTTCAGGCCTGCACCACTGACCGTGATCTGGGTCAGGCCATCACCGTAAAAGTCCAGGGTGACGTTCTGCCCGGAACCGAATACCACGCTGCCCATGTCGGCCGTGATGTTGCCGACATTCCTCACCGTGGAAGCGATCAGACCCACCGTGCCGCCGTTGGCTGCGGTGATCTGGCCAACTTGTTCGATATCGGCGGCAGAAGTGCTGGACGTGGCAAATCGGTACTGCCCCGAAGTCAGGCCTGCCACGAAATCCGCATTCGACATGTCCAGCGTGGACGCAACAATGCTCCCGACGTTGACCTGCGCCCCTTGGGAAAAGGTGATGCCCGCCGGGTTGATAAGGAAGACGCTGCCATTCGAGGAAAGCAGGCCTTCGATGTTCGATCTCGTCGCCGCGCAACCACCCGTGGTGGTACATCCACCCACGCCCATCGGCAACCCCACCACGCGGTTCAGGACGACGCCACCCGCGACCGTCATGTCGAAACGCACTGTGTAGCCGGAATAGATGTTGAACGAACCCCAGTCGATGATCGCACCGCGCGTGGTCTGGGTGATCGTCATCGTGGCGCTATCGTTGTCCATGCCAGGGCGGATCACGCCGCCACTGCTGTAGTTGGAACTTGCCTCGCCGTAAACGACCTGGCCATACCGCGGCAGGCATGTATTGCAGCCTGGGTCCTGCGCCATCACGACTGGCGCAACCGGCAATGCCATCACGCCCGTCAATGCCAGCACCAGCCGGCGGCGGCGCAGAGTGCGAACCTGCTTGCGGGTTGTGTTCTTGATGCCCATCGCCATGCTCCTCAGAATGCTTTCTGGATCGACCAGTACACGCGCGGATTGCGGTCGCCGCCGTCGGCCAGCCCCGGCCCGGTGCCGCGCCATGCCACGCTCAGGTTGATGCTGACCTTGCCGGGCTTGCTCCAGTTCAGGCCCACGCCATGCCCGCGCAGGCTGCGCGAGAGGTCGCCATCGAACGGCCTTGGGTCATGGAACTGGTCGCCGCGTGCGGCATCGAGAAATGCGAAAAGGGTCAGCTCCGGACGCGGCGCGTAGCGCAGTTCCACCGTGCCCAGCCAGCCGTCGTCCACCAGCACTTCGCCGGTGGCATAGGCACGCACCGCCTTCGGCCCACCCAGCGAGAGTTTTTCGTAGGTGTCGAGGTTGCCGTTCGCACGCTGCATGCCGGCGGACACGAACAGGCTGACCTGCGGTGCGAGATATTGCAGGCGGGCACCTTGCAGGGTGAGTTTGGCGAAGTTGCCCTCGGTGCCGTATCCAAACGGCGGGCGGTCGAATGCTTCGCCCATCGCGTCGCGCAGATCCACCCGGCCCCGATAGAACTGGCCGTTGAGGCTGCTGTAGCCGCCGCCCCACAGGCGATCGCGCTTCTCGAACGAGAAGCCGATGCCCACGCCTTCGATCCGCTTGCGCGTTTCGAAGCCCACTGCCTCGAAGCGGTCGGTCAGCGACTTGCGATCCACCACGCCGCGCAGGAACAGGTTGCTGCTGCGCTGGCGGATCAGCGGGTAGCTGAAGGACAGGTCGGCCACGTTGCCCACGCCGGTGGGTTCCAGCGGTGCGAACGGGCCACCGAGTTCGTATTGCACGCGCGCCACACCGCCGCCGATGCGCAGGCCGGTGTAGCCCACCGGTGTTTCGTAGGACAGCCGCCCGAAGGCGGTATGCATGCCCTGCGCGGCCATGATCCGTACGTCCAGATTGTCGCCGCGCCCGGTCGGGCTGGCCCAGCGCATGCTGCCGGTCAGCCGGTGACGGCCGGAATCACGGGTGCCGAAGTTGTCCAGCTCCAGCGCGAAGCGCAGGCGGTCACGCTCGCCGACCTGCACGGTGAGATCGGTGACGCCCGCCGCGCCGCCCGCCGAAATCGCCGACTGCGGCCGGATGCCCGGCAGGTCGGACAGCAGCAGCATCGCGCGTTCGTAATCGCGCCCGTTGAGTGGCTTGCCCGGTTCCAGAATCGACAGCGTCTTCGCCACGCGCTGCTCGCTGACCGGCGCGCCTTCTGCGATCTGGATGCTGACGTTGCCGAGCATGCCTTCGCTGACCTGCAGCTTCACGCGACCATCCACCACTTCCTGCACCGGTACGAACACCTGCACCAGCGCATAGCCGTGGCGCTGATAGACCTCGGTGGCACGCGCAGCCAATTGCTCCAGATCGGGGAAGGTCACGTTCTGGCCGATCTTGCTGGCCACCGCCGCCTGCAATTCACTCTCCGGCACGCCGGTCACGCCCACGAACTCGACGGCTTGCAACACGAAGCTGGCCTGCCCCGCCATCTGCGGCTCCGGCAAGGCCTGTGCCTGTTGCGGTGCGCCCTGTGCTGGCAGTGCCTCCTGTGGATCGGCAGGCGTGGCGTTAATCGCTTCGTCCGCCCATGCGCAAGGCATGCAGGCCAGCAGCGATGCCGCCAGCAGTTTCATCGGTAGCGGCCCGCGCTGCTTCATCCGCATATCCATCATCGTTGCCCCGTGCTTGTTCGCCATGGCGTTCACTTGCCCACCTGCAAGCGCCAGTTGCCGATCAGGTTGAACGGCGCCCAGAAGAACGGATGCGCCGTCTCCGGATCGGCCATGACGGCGCGCTGCGCATCACGCATCGCGTCCTGCACGGTCGCGCCCTTGGCAAGGTCGTCGTACAGCGTGGTCATCAGCTTTTCGGTCGCTGCATCCGACACCGGCCACAGCGACACCAGCAGGGTCGATGTGCCGGCGGACAGGAACGAGCGCGGGAAGCCCAGCACTTCGTCGCCGTTTTCCACCCGCCCAAGGCCGGATTCGCAGGCCGACAGCGCGATCAGCGCGGTGCCTTGCAGGTTCATGTCCATCACGTCGCGCGCTTCCAGATAATTGGGCTGGCCGTTCACGTCGGCCAGCAGCACCTTGGAATGCAGCGGATCGAGGGTATCGGCCATTGCGTGCGCTGCCACGTGCAGCAGCCGTGCGCCGGGCGCGCTGGCCGCGAAATTGCTCTTGCTGGCATCTTCCTTGAAGAACAGCTTGGCACCGGGGAACTGCCTGGACAGCGCATGCACCTCGCGCTCCGCACCCGGCAGCGGATCGGCCACGTTGGGGTCGATGCTCGGGTTGCCGAAGGCCACCAGTTGCGGCGCAACGCGCGGCGTGCGCTCGGCCAGGCGCGCGGCGATGCTGATCGAAGGTGCGATGGAAAGCGGGTTTCGCTCGATCAGGTATTGGCCGTCCACCCGCAGCGCCTGGAACGGCAGGTAATGCAGCGGCCCGTGCGGCACCAGCACGATGCGCTTGCCCGCCGGCACGTCCAGTGGTGCCAGCAGCAACTGGCCGATCTTGTCGCCCACGGCGGACGCATTCGGATTGAGCTTGATAAGCGCGTCGCGATAGGCATCGACCAGCCGCGCCAGATCATTGCGCGACAGCGTCACCGGGAACTTCACCTCACGCACGCCTGCGTTCGTCAGCACCCACGCCATCAGCCGATCCGGCAGTACGTGGTACGCCACCACCACTTCGTCGGCGCGCAGCAGCTTCTGCAATGTGGCCGCATCCAGCGCCGCCGCCTCGCCTTCTTTCAGCTTGGCGCGCCCGGCCACGGCATCCAGCAATGCGCGTGCGCGGCTGCGTTCGCTGATATCGAAGGCACGGTCGGCCTGCCCCAGCTTGCTGTGCATGCCGATGGCGCGCTCGAACACGTTCTGCAGGTCGGAGAACAGGCCCATCTTGAATTCGTCGCTGCGGAACTTCGAACGCGCCTGTTCGAATACCGCCAGCGCCTGATCCAGCGTCTGCACGGCCTGCGCCTCGTTGCCCAACGCAGCCTGACTCTTGGACATGCCGTCCAGCGCCCACGCGCGATAGAACCCTTCGTCGCCAGAAACCTGCGTGTTGGCAAGCTGCTCGTACAAGGCCAGCGCTTCCTCCGGCTTGTTCTCGGCCAGCAGCAGACGTCCACGGGTGCGCTGCAGCTGCGCCTTCTGGGTGTCATCGGCGGGTGGCGGCAGTGCATCCAGCGTGCTGCGCGCGCGCGCAAGATCGCCGGACAGGATCAAGGTGTTCGCAAGCGACGCATCCACCAGCGGGCGGAAGCGGTCGGAGCTTTGCTCGCGGGCCTGGTCATAGCTGGCGATGGCTTCGTCATAGCGCTGCTGGCGCGTGCGCACATCACCAATGATTTTCAGCGCAGGCCCATTCACCTGCTGCGGGTTCTGGCCGGGGTACTTCAGCGCAAGATTGGCGAACTGCTCGGCGCGTTCCAGCCGCCCCGCATAGCTGAAAGCGATGGCGAGGTCGCGATAGGCCTTGCCCAGCAAGTCGGTATTGCCGGTCTGCAAGGCGATGTGCAGCGCCTTGCTGGCGGCGCGCGCGCTCTCGCGGAACTCGCCCTGCTCGGCCAGCTCCACCGCCTGGCTGCAATATTCGTAGCCGCCCAGCTTGACCGTCTCGCGCTCGTACAGGGCTGCGCCTTCGGCAGCCATCGACAGCGCGGTGTCGGCATCGTCCATCCTGCCCAGCGCGTCCAATGCCTGACGCGCTTCACTGGCGGCATCGTCCGACATCTTGGTGGCATCGGCAGGCGCAGGCTGTGCCTGCGCGGGAGGATCCTGCATGACAGGTGCCGGCGCAGGGCCGGCTTCGGGCGCGCACCCGGCGCGGACTGGGCTGCTGGCCAGCGAAACCCCAAGCAGCAAGGCTGCAAGGCTGGCGGCGGATAACGCGGCACGAGGCATTGCGAGGCTCCCGACGTGACGGAACGCAGGCGGGGCCTGCGCGACATTCGGAAGTCTAGGAAGCCTCCAACACCCGGCCTATTCGCGGGAAGGCATAGTGCGAATTGCTTATGAAAGCCTGTCCGGTCTGGCCAGGCTTTTTCGTGTGTACCGTTCAACAGGCGAATTCAGACAGGGGAAACCTGCGTCAAAGCGGGCATCAGACCGGATGCCTCACCTGCCCCTGCCCGCGCACCACGAAGCGCTCGATGGTCAGCGCCTCCACGCCCATCGGCCCATAGGCATGCAGGCGGGTGGTGGAGATGCCGATTTCCGCGCCCAGCCCCAGTTGCCCGCCGTCGTTGAAGCGCGAGGAGGCGTTGACCATCACCGCCGAACTGCGGGTGCCGCTCACGAAGGCTTCGGCAGCGGCGGGATCGTTGGTGACGATGACTTCGGTATGGTCGGAGCCATGGCGGGCGATATGGGCCAGCGCCGCCGGCAGGTTATCGACCACCTTCACCGCGATGATGAGGTCGAGGAATTCGGCGGCGTAGTCGTCATCAGACGCCAGTGCGATGGACGGATCGAAGGCGCGGGTTTCTTCATCGCCACGCACTTCCACGCCACGCGCCTTCAATGCGTCCAGCGCACGCGGCAGGAAGGCGGGCGCAATATCGCGATGCACCAGCAGGGTCTCCAGCGCATTGCACACGCCCGGGCGCGAGGCCTTGCCATCGATCAGCAGCGCGAGTGCCTTGTCGATGTCGGCCGCGCGATCCACGTACAGATGGCAGACGCCCTTGTAGTGCTTGATGACCGGCACGCGGGCGTGTTCGGCGACGAAGCGGATCAGGCTTTCGCCGCCGCGCGGGATGGCGAGGTCAATCAGGTCGGTGAGTTGCAGCAGTTCCAGCACATGTTCACGGGCAGTGTCGGCAACCAGTGACACCGCTGCCTGTGGCAAGCCGGCCTCGCGCAGCGCCGCGTGCAGGCAGGCGGCGATGGCGGCATTGCTGGCTGCGGCCTCGGAACCACCGCGCAGCAGCACTGCATTGCCGGCCTTCAGGCACAGCGCGGCGGCTTCGGCGGTCACGTTCGGACGCGCCTCGAAGATCATCGCCACCAGCCCCAGCGGGATGCGCTGGCGCTCAACGAGGATGCCATTCGGGCGGGTTTCGCTGCGGGTCACTTCGCCCAGCGGATCGGCTTGCGCGGCAACTTCGCGCAGGGCATCGGCCATGCCACGTACGCGCGCGGCATCCAGCAGCAGGCGATCCAGCGTGGCCTTGCTCGCGCCGTTCGCAGCGGCCTTCGCCATGTCCTGCGCATTGGCTTCGATGATCGCGCCCTGCCCGGCCAGCAACTGATCGGCCATGGCGTCCAGCAACGCGCGCCGCGTTGCAGCGTCCGAAGCTGCAATCGCCGCCTGCGCCGCACGCGCTGCCTGTGCCAGTTCGCGCACGTAACCCGTCATGTCATCGATTCCTGTTGAAGCAACACAAGATCATCGCGATGGATCATCGCTTCGTCATAGCGGAAGCCGAGCACGGCTTCGATGTCGCGGCTGTGACGCCCGGCGATGCGTGCGCTTTCCACCGCGTTGTACTGCGCCTGCCCGCGCGCCAGCGAGGTGCCGGCCGCATCGTGTACGTCGATCACGTCGCCACGCCTGAAATCGCCCTGCACGCCGCGCACGCCGCCCGGCAGCAGCGATGCGCCACGCAACAGCGCCGCCTTCGCGCCATCGTCGATCTGCAGCACGCCCGCAACCGGCGCATGCCGCAGCCACTGCTTGCGCGCGCTGATGCGGCTGCCGTGTGCGGCAATGAAACTGCCGTGCAGCGTGCCCTGCCCCAGCGCCTGCACGGTTGCCGCATCGCGCCCGCAGAACAGCGCGGTGGCGATGCCGGCAGCCGACGCCTTGGACGCCGCCTCCAGCTTGGTGCGCATGCCGCCGGTGCCGAGCGCGCCGGCCTCACCCGCCATTGCCAAGATCGCGGGCGTCACCGCGTCGATGCGCTGAACCGGGCGCGCATCGGGATCGCGCGCGGGATGGCCGCTGTACAGGCCGGCGATGTCGGTGGCGATCAGCAGCAGATCGGCTTCGGCCAATGACGCCACTGCCGCCGCAAGATTGTCGTTGTCGCCCAGCTTGAGTTCATCGACGGCGACGGTGTCGTTCTCGTTGACCACCGGCAGCGCGCCGAGGCGCAGCAGTTCCTGCAATGCCGTGCGCGCGTTGAGGTAGCGGCGGCGGTTGCGCAGGTCGTCATGTGTCAGCAGCACCTGTGCCACCGGCATCTCGAACAGCGCCTGCCAGAAGCCCATCAGCGAAGCCTGCCCCAGCGCGGCCAGCGCCTGCCGCTGGACGATGCCATTGCCAGCGGCCCCGATGCGCCCGCGCCCGGCAGCGACCGCACCGGAAGACACCAGCACCATCTCACGGCCCTGCGCGCGTGATGCCGTGATGAACGCAGCAAGGCTGCGCGCATGTTCGGCATCCAGCCCGCCATTGCCGGCCAAAAGGCTGCTGCCGACTTTCAGGACGGCGCGCTTCCAGTTGGGCAGGGGCTGTGGCGCGAAGGTGTGCATGGTTCAGCCCAGCGCGTCCCAGCGCGCGCGCAGTGCATCCAGCCGAAGATCGGCAGCCGCACCGGGCGAGGTGCGCGCGGCCAGCGAGCCTTCCGGCGTGCGGCCCTGCCCCGCGCTGTCGGCGGATGCGGCGGCAGCCTTGTAGGCCTCGCGGAACGGCACGCCGGCAATCGCGGCTTCCACCGCAACGTCGGTGGCGTACATGCCCGAATCGATGGCCGCGCGCAGCTTGTCCTCGCGCCATTCAAGATTTGCCAGCAGCGCCGGCAGCAGTTCCAGCGCGGCAAGGCCGCGACCGAAGCCGTGGAAGATCGCGCCCTTCGATGCCTGCAGGTCACGGTGGTAGCCCGAGGGCAGCGACAGCAGTTGTTCGATCTCGGTGCGCGCAGCGGCCACGCTGGCGTGGGTGGCGCGCATCAGTTCGATCACGTCGGGGTTGCGCTTGTTCGGCATGATCGAACTGCCAGTGGTGTACTGCGCCGGCAGCGCGACGAAACCGAACTCGGCGCTGGTGAACAGCGACAAGTCCCATGCGATGCGGCGCAGGTCCAGCGTTGCGCTGCCGAGGGCTTCCAGCGCTGCCAGCTCGAACTTGCCGCGCGAAAGCTGCGCATAGATCGGCGAGACCTGCATGCGCGCAAAGCCCAGCGCCTGCGTGGTGTGTTCACGATCAAGTTGCAGGTTCACGCCATAGCCAGCGGCGGTGCCGAGCGGATTGGCATCGACCAGTTGCAGCGTGTCGGCGGCGCGGGTCGCATCATCGATGAAGGCTTCCGCCCAGCCGGCCCACCACATGCCCGCCGATGAAACGACGGCGCGCTGGATATG
Organism: Thermomonas sp.; assembly: GCF_047606765.1. Taxonomy (GTDB): domain Bacteria; phylum Pseudomonadota; class Gammaproteobacteria; order Xanthomonadales; family Xanthomonadaceae; genus Thermomonas. The sequence continues at coordinate 10,439 of NZ_JASGED010000008.1, forward strand.
GGTATAGCCGGGAACAGGCAAATCCTTTTCCGCCTGCGCGCGGTCCAGCGCGACCTTCGCGATTTCGCGCGAGAGTGTGGCAACACGCGCCAGTTTTTCCTTCAGCCACAGTCGCGTGGCGACAAGAATCTGGTCGTTGCGGCTGCGCCCGGTGTGGATTTTCCTGCCGGCATCGCCTAACCGCTGCGTCAGGCGTGCTTCGATGGCGGAGTGGCCGTCCTCGAAGCGTTCGTCGAGGATGAAGGCACCGCTGCGAAAATCATCGGCCAATATCGCCAGCTCGCGCTTCAGGCCATCCAGTTCATCGGCGGTGAGGATGCCGATGCTCTGCAAACCTTCCGCATGCGCGCGGCTTGCGGCGATGTCGTGCAGGAAGAACTCGCGATCCAGCAGCACGTCATCGCCTGCCAGAAACGCCTGAATCTGCGCATCAACGGCAACGCCGGGTTTTTGCCACAGCAAGTCAGACATCCAACGCCTCCAATATTTGATTTTCCTTCTCCCTCCGGGAGAAGGTGCCCGAAGGGCGGATGAGGGTTCGGCGAAGCCGGCGACATCGCACGTACCGAACCCTCACCCCAACCCCTCTCCCGGCGGGAGAGGGGCTCGAAACTACAACGGAATACCGGCGAACTCGTCCAAACCAAACGCCATGTCGAGATTCTGCATGGCCTGCGTGGCCGCGCCCTTGAGCAGATTGTCCTCGGTGGCGACCACCACCAGCCGCTTGCCATCGCCGCTCAGGCTGAAACCGCCGATCTCGACGTGATGCCTGCCGGCGATGCGGCTGACCCACGGCGCGTCGTCCTGCACGCGTACCAGCGGCTCGGTCGCATACCGGCCGTGATATCGCGCCCGCACTTCCTCGATATCGAAGGCGACGGACAGGTGCAGGTTGGCGGTAATGGTCAGGCCGCGAAAATGCGGCGCGACATGCGGCATGAACTCCACCGGATGGCCGAGCTGGCGCGACACCTCGCGCTCGTGCATGTGGCCGGTCAGCGCATACGGCATCAGGTTGTCGCGCAGCAGATCGACATTGTTCTTGTCGCTGGGCGTGGTGCCGGCACCGGAATAGCCGCTCACGCCGAAGCACTGCACCGGCCCGTCCAGCACGTTCAACATCGGCGCGATGGCAAGCTGCATCGCGGTGGCATAGCAGCCGGGGTTGCTGATCCGGCGCTGGCCGGCGTAGCGCGCGCGGGTCAGTTCCGGCAGGCCGTAGTACCACGAAGGATCGAAGCGGTAATCGGCAGACAAATCGACGATGACCGGATCGGCACCTGCATCGTCGAACGCCTGCACGATGCCGCCGGCCATGCCGTTGGGCAGCGCCAGCACCACCGCATCCGCGCAAAATGCCGGCAGTTCCGCCACCGGGGGATTGCAGTAACGCAACTCGCCCACGTCGGCATCGTTGTGCTCGGACACGCGCTGCCCGTCGAGTTCACGCGAGGTCACGAACGCCAGTTCGAAGCGCGGATGCGCCGCGATCAGGCGGATCAGTTCCGCGCCGGTATGCCCGCGCGCGCCGACCAAACCGATTCGATGGATTCCATCAGCCATGCCGCTCTCCGTAGGTGCCGGGCTTGCCCGGCACGTTTTTGTCGCATGCGGATTTGTCGTATGCGGAGCAAGCTCCGCATCTACGCGCATCATGGCTCCTCCAGCGTGGCCGGGCGCTGCGCGCACAGCTGCACATAGCGCTCGATGCGCGCGAAATCGGCATCGCCATACCAGAACACCTTCCACTTCTCCTGCTTGATGCAGCCGTCGGATTCGGCGTAGTAGAAAATATTGGCAAGATTGCCGTGGCGCGAACGCCAGAACAGCGCCTTGTTCTGCTCGCGCATCACCTGCCAGACCGCGCGCCCGAGGCCTTCGCCCTGCGCCTCGTCCAGCACCGCGAACTTGTCCAGATACACACCCGCATCTTCCTGCGTCAGGATCACCGCGGCGCGGTAGTTTTCGCTGACGTAGGCGCGATGCAATTTGGTGGTGTCGAAATAATCCGGCAGCAGCTTGCGCCCGAATGCGGATTCGATCAGCGCGCGCAGGCGCGGCAGGTCGAATGCGCTCCACTCGCCGGCCTGCAGCACGCGCTCGCCGCGCCGCACCAGCGTGCCCGAACCCTTGTGGGTGAACAGTTCCTTGGCAAGCTCCGACGGTTTGGTGATCGACACCGACGACGCCAGCGGCAGGCCATCCAGCAGGTCCTTGATCTGCTCGATCTTGACCCGCATGCCGCCTTCGATCCACGGCTGCTGCATCAGGTGGTCGTATTCGGTGGACAGGTTGATCGAGTCGATCACCTTGCCGCCGGCATCCAGCAGGCCGCCGGTGCCGGTCAGGAACACGATCTTGTACGGCTGCAGCACCTGCACCAGTTCATTGGCGGCGAAATCCGCATTGACGTTGAGGATCTGCCCGCCCACGGTTTCACCCAGCGATGCGATGACCGGGATGGAACCGGCCTGCAGGCTGGCCTGGATCGGTGCCAGGTCAACGCGCTTCACTTCACCGACCAGGCCATAACGCTCGCGGTCAAGGTAATCGGCTTCGAACACGCCTGAGACGATGCTGGTCGCGCGCGCATCCGCAGCTTGCAGCGCTTCCACCAGCTTCAGGTTCTGCGCGTGGAACACGCGGCGCACGATGGCAAGTGCCTCCGGCGATGTCACCCGCAGGCCGTCGATGGTCTGCTTGATGATGCCGGCGGCGGACAGTTCCGTATCCAGCTGCGGGCCTGCGCCGTGGATGACGATGGGCGTCAGCCCCACGTCCTGCAGGAACGCAAGCGAGGACACCAGCGCATCGAGGTCATCGCGCAGCACCGCACCGCCGACCTTGACCACGGCGAAGCGCGCTGCGTCGAGCTGCGAGAAGCGCTTGAGGTACTGGTCGATCTCCTTCGCACTGCCCATGCTGGACAGCAGGCGCACGATGGTCTGCCGGGTTTGCGGGTCGTGGATGGCCTGCGGGTTCAGCATGGGGCTCACGATGTTTGATTTCCAAGGATTCGGGTGATGGATTCGGCGTAGCGCTGGAGTTGCTCCAGCATCACGAACTCGTCGGCGGTATGCGCCTGTGCGATGTCGCCCGGCCCATAGACGAATGCCGTCAAGCCGGCCTGCGAGAACAGCGAGGCTTCGGTCCAGAAATCGACGGCATTGCCGATCGGCAGATGCAGTTCGTCGGCGATGTCGCGCGCGGCAAGCCGGCGTTCTTCCGCCGTGGCGGTGTCACCGGCAGGCAGCGACGGGCCACGGAAGGTTTCCTCGTAGGCTTCGAGCGCATCCGGCGCGGCAAACCCCTTGAAGGCGGCATGCAGCTGATTGACATCATGCGATGGCAGCGGACGGAAACCGAAACGCACCTCGGCTTCCGGCGCGATCACATTGGCCTTGATGCCGCCTTCGATGCGACCGATGTTGAAGCGCAGGCCGGTCAGTCCGCCGAAGCGGCGATGCGACTCCATGCCGATGAACTCCAGCGCGCGGCCACCCCAGCGCACCGCGTGGTGCAGCGCACTGGCATCGACCGCACCTTCGCCCGAGGCATGCCCGGCCTTGCCGCGAAACTGCATGCGCACCGCGCTGATGCCGCGATGCGCCAGCACTGCCTCGCAGTTGGTCGGCTCCGCCACGATCACATCGCGGAAGCCGTGGTCGCGGGCAAGGAAGGCGTCGATGCAGCGCGGGTCGTTGGCTTCCTCGTCCGAAGTGAACAGGAAAGCCGCGTCGCCGGCCGTCACGTTGGCCGCTGCGATCAAGCCTGCCGCCGCGCCCTTGATGTCGCAGGCACCCAGGCCGATGGCGCGGTCGTCCGTCACCCGCAGCACGTGCGGATCGGCGCTCCAGTGCGGCGAGGACGGCACGGTGTCCAGATGCACGTTGAACAGCCGCGTCGGACCGCCGCGCACGGCATGCAGCGACACCGCGCCGGCACCGTGGTCGGTGACCTCGACGTGGAAGCCCGGCAGTTGCGCACGGATGTAGTCGAAGATGCCGCCGGTGGTGATCGCACGCGGCGGGTTGCGGGTGTCGAAGGACACCAGTTTTTCGAGGTGGTGGAGAACGTCTGTGAGCATGGTCGGCTTTCAAGCCCCTCTCCCGACGGGAGAGGGGTTGGGGTGAGGGTTCGTGCGAAGCGAGTGGATGGGGCCAGCCCGAACCCTCATCCGGCGCTTCGCGCCACCTTCTCCCGAAGGGAGAAGGAAAACATCATGACCGATTGACCTCGGCCCACAACGTGCTGCTCATCCCGAACAGCTTGATGAAGCCCTCGGCTTCCTCCACGCCCCAGTCCGCGCTCTGCGCATAGGTCGCGCCCTTGCTGTTGAGGATATGCGGCGAACGGATCGCCACCGCATCCACGCGCCCGCCATTGGTGCGCAGCACCACCTCGCCATTGACGGTGCGCTGCGACGCGGCGAGGAAGGCTTCCAGATCGGCCTTCAGCGGGTCGTGGTAGAAGCCTTCATAGACCAGTTCTACCCACTTGCGCGCGACCTCCGGCTTGAAGCGGTTCTGCTGCTTGGACAGCACCGCTTCTTCCAGCGCACGATGCGCGACCAGCAGCGCGGTCAGGCCCGGCGCTTCATAGACGATCCGTCCCTTCAGGCCGATGGTGGTGTCGCCGGTGTACATGCCGCGCCCCACGCCGTACTGCGCGAACATGGTATTGAGCTTGGCGAGGATCTTCTCGCCCGGCAGTGCAACGCCGTCCAGTTCCACCGCCTCGCCTTCGACGAAGCGCAGGGTCACTTCCAGCGCTTCCGCCGGCCACTGCTCGCGGCGCGCGCACCAGCCGCGCGCACCTTCGCCCGGTGCTTCCCACGCATCGATCTCGCCGCCGGACATGGTCACGCCCAGCAGGTTTTCATTGATGGTGTAGGCCTTCTGCTTGGCGCGCACGCCAAAGCCGCGTTCTTCCAGATAGGCCTGCTCGTAGGCGCGGGTCTGGGTGTGTGTTTTCTGGATTTCGCGGATCGGCGCGACGATGCGGTAGTCGCCGCTGGCCTTGACCGCAAGGTCAAAGCGCACCTGGTCGTTGCCCATGCCGGTGCAGCCGTGCGCAATCGCATTGGTGCCCAGGTCCTTCGCACGCGCCAGCGCGGCATCGACGATCAGGTAGCGGTCACTGACCAGCAGCGGATACTGGCCCTGGTAACCCTCGCCCGCCCACACGAAGGGCTTGACGAAGCCGCCCCAGATCGCCGGCCCACCATCGACGGTGACGTGGCTGGCAACGCCAAGTTCAGCGGCGCGCTGCTCGATGAAGGCGCGCTCCTCCGCATCCACGCCGCCGGTATCGGCGAACACGGTATGCACGTTCCAACCCTGCTCCTTCAGATAGGGCACGCAGAAACTGGTGTCGAGGCCACCGGAAAAGGCAAGGACGATGTCGCGGGAGTCGTTGGAAGTGGTCATGTGGGGGATGTCGATGGAAGTCATTGGGAAACCAGCGCGGCCATGATCGCCTTCTGCACGTGCAGGCGGTTTTCGGCCTCGTCGATGGCGATGCAGCGCGGCGAATCCATCACGCTATCGGTGGCTTTCACGTTGCGGCGCAGCGGCAGGCAGTGACTGAACACGCCATTGTTGGTCAGCGCCATCTTGGCGTCATCGACCATGAAATGCTTGAACTGCTCGCGGATGGGTTTTTCCGGGCCCCAGTTGCCGAAGTACGGCAGCGCGCCCCAGCTCTTGGCATACACCACGTCGGCACCGGCGTAGGCGCTTTCGATGTCATGACTGATTGAAAACGAGCCGCCGCTCTCGGCCACGTTGGCCTGCGCCCAGCCGATGTAACGCTCGTCCAGCACGTACTGCTCGGTCGGGCACAGCAGGGTCACGTCCATGCCCATCCGCGTGGCAATCGTCAGCGCCGAGTTGGCGACGGCGGTGTTGAGCGGTTTCGGGTGATACGTCCACGTCAGCACGTACTTCTTGCCGCGCAGGTCACTGGTGCCGAAGTGTTCCTGCAGGGCCAGCGCATGCGCCAGTTCCTGACAGGGATGAGTGATGGTTTCCATGTTGATGACCGGCACCGGCGAATACTTCGCGAACGCCTTCAGCACGATGTCCTGACGGTCGTACTGCCAGTCGATGAACTTCGGGAAGGCGCGCACGCCAATCAGGTCAACGTAGCGGCCCAGCACGCGCGCGACTTCGGCGATGTGTTCCTCGGTATCGCCGTCCATCACCGTGCCGAGGTCGAACTCGATCGGCCATGCGTCCTTGCCCGGCTGCAGCACGATGGCATGGCCACCCAGCTGGAACGCACCCAGCTCGAAGCTGGTGCGGGTGCGCATCGACGGGTTGAAGAACACCAGCGCAATCGACCTGCCTTTCAGCGCATCGCCCAGCTTCTCGCGCTTGAACGCGGCCGCTTGCGTCAGCAATGCGTCAAGATCGGTGCGGCTCCAGTCCTGGGTATTCAAAAAGTGCTTCATTGGTAGCTTGGCTCGGAAGTGTGGGATTTTCGGGAGGCCGGATACGCAAAAACCCAGCCGCTGGGCTGGGTTTCGGATGTTTGGAACGTGCAACGTGGTGCGATCCGGGTTACCCAGCAGGCTGTGAGGTATCCGGTCGGCGCGCGCGCGACGTCATGCCGGAGGCCATCCGGGCGGAGTCAGCGTGGCGCGTGGCGAGATATGCGTGCATCGAAGGCGCGGATGCTGACATGTCGCGACGCAGCATGCAAGCGCCGATCCACGCGCCTGCTCAATCGTGCGGCTGCGGGGTGATGGAAATGCGGATGCGCAGGCGGTTGCCGGGGTCTTCCGCCATGCGGGTGCGGAACTTGTTGCCCCGGTAGATGTAATCCACGTCGTAGGCGATCACCCGCTGATGCCTGCGGGCCACCTGCTCGGTGCGGCAGTTGCGCAGGCCATTGGAACGCTCTTCGGCAGTCGTGTCGTCGCCGGTCAGCTTGTCCTTCACCGCACCGGCCATCCGCGACAGGGTCGAACCCTTGCCGCCCTCGCGCTCGTCGCAGACGCGCTCGGTATTGGTGGTGGTCAGCACCTGGTGGATGGGGCGCACCGTCAGCACCTGCGCGTAGTCGTAGCGCACGTTCTCCGCCGGCAACACCACCTCGCGCGGCGATTCCTGCGCATGCAGCGACCCGGCCAGCCCCAGCAGCAGGGGCAGGCACAGCAGCGGGAAGGTTGGCGACGCAGGCATGGGCGCAGTCTATCGGCGGGTATCCATGCGCGGATGAATCGCCGCTGTCGTGGCCTGCCGGGCCGCTACAATGGCGTGTCCAACGCACCCAATGCCATGAGCTCGTCTTTAAACAAACTTTCCCTCTACAACACCCTGACGCGCCGGGTCGAACCGTTCGCGCCGCTCGATCCCGCCTGCCCGACGATGTACGTCTGCGGCCCCACGGTTTACAACTACGTCCACATCGGCAACGCGCGCGGGCCGGTGGTGTTCGGCGTGCTGGCCGCCCTGCTGCGCCGCCGCTTCGGCAGCCTGCGCTATGCCCGCAACATCACCGACGTGGACGACAAGATCAACGCGGCGGCGAAAGAACTGGGCACGCCCATCTCCACCATCACCGACAAATACGCCGCCGCCTACCGCGAGGACATGGCCGCGCTGGGCGTGGATGGCGCGTTCGCACCCGACATCGAACCCGCCGCCACGGCGCACATGCCGCAGATGATCGCGATGATCCAGCGGCTGATCGAAAGCGGCCACGCCTACGCGGCCGAAGGCCATGTGCTGTTCGCGGTGGGCAGCTTCGACGGCTACGGCAAGCTCTCGCGCCGCGACACCGAGGAAATGCTGGCCGGCGCGCGCGTGGAAGTCGCCCCGTACAAGCGCGACCCCGGCGACTTCGTGCTGTGGAAGCCTTCCACCGATGATCTGCCCGGTTGGGATTCGCCCTGGGGCCGTGGCCGTCCTGGCTGGCACATCGAATGCTCGGCGATGGCCGAAGCCCACCTCGGCGCGACCATCGACATCCATGCCGGCGGCGTTGACCTGCAATTCCCGCACCACGAAAACGAAGTCGCGCAGAGCGAGTGCGCCCACAGCGGCGCGCCGTTCGCGCGCTGGTGGCTGCACAACGGCATGCTCAACCTTGGCGGTGCCAAGATGGCGAAGTCGGTGGGCAACATCCTGCGCGTACACGAGCTGGTGCAGGCGCATCCGCCGGAAGCGCTGCGCTACGCGCTGTTGAGCGCACAGTACCGGCAGCCGCTGGAATGGTCGGATGCGCTGATCGAACAGAGCGTGCGCACGCTGGATCGGCTGTACGGGACGCTGCGCGACCTAGCCGATGTGCAGGCCGTTGCCGTCATCCCCGCCAGCATCGAAGCCGCGCTGGACGATGACCTCAACACCCCGGCAGCCCTGGCCGAAATCGCCCGCATTGCAGGCGAGGCGCGCAAGGCGACCGATGCCGGCGAACGCGCGCGGCTCAAGGGCGAATTGCTAGGCGCAGGATTGGCGCTTGGCCTGCTGCAGCAAGACCCGCAGGCATGGTTTGCACGCGGGGCATCGGGTGATGACGATGCCCGCATCCAGTCGCTGGTGGACGAGCGCGCGGCGGCGAAGAAGAACCGCGACTTCGCCCGCGCCGATGCGATCCGTGACCAGCTCGCTGCCGAAGGCATCCTGCTGGAGGACACGCCGCAGGGTGTGCGCTGGAAGCGTGCGTGATTTTCCCTTCTCCCTCCGGGAGAAGGTGCCCGAAGGGCGGATGAGGGTTCGGCGAAGCCAACGACATCGCACGTACCGCACCCTCACCCCAACCCCTCTCCCGATGGGAGAGGGGCACAAACAGGAACCGCAGTGACCGACACCCCCTTCCCCCTCGAACCCACTGCCGCCGAAGCGCAGGCCGCGATTGCCGATGAGTTCGCTTTCTTCGGCGACTGGTCGGAGCGCTATCAATATCTGATCGACCTGGGCCGCAAGCTGCCGCCGTTCCCGGACGAATGGAAAACCGAGCAGCACCGCCTGCTGGGCTGCCAGTCGCTGGTGTGGATCGTGCCTTCCGGCGATGCTTCGAAGCTGGATTTCGCCGCCGCCAGTGATTCGGCCATCGTGTCCGGGCTGGTCTATCTGGCGCTGCGCGTGTATTCCGGCCGCAGCGCGCAGGAAATCCTCGCCACCGAGCCGGACTACATCACGGGTATCGGATTGGCGAAGCATCTCTCTCCCACCCGCAGCAACGGCCTGGCCTCGCTGCTGGGCTTCATTCGCGACACTGCGCAACGCGCCGCCGGATGAATCAGGCCAGCGCTTCCCCGCTGCGCAGCGTCGGCTTCCGCTGGCTGCTGCTGTATCGCATCTGCACGCTGTTCTCGTACCAGATCGTGGCGGTGGCAGTGGGCTGGCATGTCTATGAGATCACCCGTGATCCGTGGTCGCTGGGCCTGATCGGCCTTGCCGAGGTGATCCCGTTCTTCTGCGTGGCCCCGTTCGCGGGCGTCATGGTCGATCGCCTGCCCCGCCGCAAGCTGGGCGCGGTTGCATGCATGGGGCTTGCCGCCAATGCGCTGGCGCTGGTGCTGATCGCCACCGACATGCTGCCGCTGCACGGGCTGTGGACGATCTACCTTGCCATCGCCATCGGCGGCGTCGGGCGCAGTTTCCTCGGGCCGGTCTATAACGCGCTGTTCGCACGGGTGCTGGCGCGCGCGCAGTTCGCACGCGGGGCCAGCATGGGTAGCGTGGTGTTCCAGGCCGGGCTGGTGCTGGGGCCGGCGCTGGGCGGGCTGCTGGTCGGCAGCCTGGGCACGCCCTATGCCTATGGCCTTGCCGCCTGCTTCGCCATCGCCGCCGCCAGCGCGCTGCTGCTGATGCCGGTCACTGAACCGGCCCAGCAACAGCAGCACGGCCCGGTGTTCGCCAGCATCGCCGAGGGCGCGCGTTTCGTCGCCGGCAACCAGATCATGCTGGGCGCGATGGCGCTGGACATGTTCTCGGTGCTGCTGGGCGGCGCGATGTCGATGCTGCCCGCCTTCATCAAGGACATCCTGCACCACGGCCCGGAGGCGCTGGGCATGCTGCGCGCCGCGCCGGCAGTCGGCTCGATCGCGGTTGCGTTGTGGCTGACCCGGCACCCGCTGCAACGCCACGCCGGGCGCGTGCTGCTGGTCGCGGTGGCCTGCTTCGGCATCTGCACCATCGGCTTCGCGCTGTCGCGAAACATCTGGCTGTCCGCCGCGCTGCTGGTGGCCTACGGCATGTGCGATGGCGTTTCGGTGGTGATGCGTTCCACCATCATGCAACTGGTGACGCCCGACCATATGCGCGGGCGTGTCTCCTCGATCAACAGCATCTTCGTCAGCTCATCCAACGAACTCGGTGCGTTCTACGACGGCGTGATGGCGCGCCTGCTGGGACTGGTGCCGGCAGTATTGGTGGGCGGCTTCGTGACCTTGGGCGTGGTCGGCATCACCGCATGGAAAGCGCCGAAGCTGCGCCGCCTCGACCTGCGCGACTTGCATTGATGTCATGGAAAACCCCGCCGAAGCGGGGTTTGTTTGCTCGTCCTTCCGGCTTTCGCCGGAATGACAGACAAGATCTCAGTCGCCCATCTGCTTCTGCAGGTGCTCCCAACGCTCCTGCGCATCAATCGTGCGCTCGGCCTGCGGACGCGCCTCAAGGCGATCCAGGCCGATTTCCTCGCCGGTATCAACGCAGTAACCGTAGTCACCTTCATCGACGCGGCGGATGATGCTCTCGATCTTGTTGATGAGCTTGCGGTAGCGGTCGCGTGTACGCAGTTCCAGCGCGTTTTCGGTCTCGCGGCTGGCGCGCTCGGCTTCGTCGCCAACGTCGCGGACTTCTTCCTTGAGGTTCTCGATGGTCTGGCGCGATTCCTCGACGAGTTCCTCGCGGCGGGCCAGCAGCTTCTGGCGGAAATACTCCAGCTGCAGCGGGCTCATGTATTCCTCATCCGCACTCGGCTTGTAGCCGGCGGGCAGGATCGGGCGACCGGTGGCCTCGTCGGTCTTGTAAGGCACGACCTTGACCTTGCCCTTCGGGGCCGGGGTTTCCGGACGCTTGCCGACCACCGCCACCGCGACCTTGCCGGGCTTGCGCGGGGCCACCGGCGCAGCAGAGCTGACCGGCCTGACCGGTGCAGGCGCAGGTGCCGGAGCCGTCTTCTTTTCGGGTGCCTTCTTGTCCGCAGCCTTGGCCGGAGCCGGAGGTGCAGCCTGCTTCTCCGGAGCCTTGACTGGGGCCGGGGCCACCTTCTTCTCAGGAACTTTCTTTTCAGGCGCCTTGACCGGGGCCGGCTTGGCGGCGGGTACAGCCTTCTTGACGGGGGCCGGCTGCTTCGCAGGCGCAGCCTTCTGAGCCGGGGCTGGCTTCTTGGCAGGCACGGCCTTCTTGGCCGGAACCGGCTTCTTCGCAGGCGCAGCCTTCTTGACCGGGGCCGGCTTCTTCGCAGGCACGGCCTTCTTGGCCGGAGCCGCCTTCTTCACCGGCTTGGCAACCGGCTTCCTGGCGGGGGCGGGCTTCTTCGCAGGCGCAGCCTTCTTCGCCGGAGCCGCCTTCTTCACCGGCTTGGCAGCCGGCTTCTTGGCGGGGGCCGGCTTTTTCGCCGGGGCGACCTTCTTGGCCGGCTTGGCGACCTTTTTCGCGGGTTTCTTTGCTGCCACGTCCTGAACTTCCTCGGATCTTCCCTTGAGACGGGAAAGCGCGCTGTTATACCCTGCCGGGGAGGCAGCGGCAACCGCGCAGTACCGCACAAGGCCGCATGCAAACCCCGTGATCGACCGACTTTTCATCGCGCTGCTGCGCTTCTACAAGCGCTGGATCAGCCCCATGCTCGGCACCCGCTGCCGGTTCGCACCCACCTGTTCGGAATACGCGATGGAAGCGATCGACCGCTTTGGCGCGTTCAAGGGCAGCTGGCTTGCGGCCCGCCGGCTTGCGCGCTGCCACCCCCTGCACCCCGGCGGGCACGACCCCGTGCCGCCCGCATAGGACATCGACATGACTTCCACCCTGATCGTGAATGCCCGGCTGGTCAACGAAGGCCGCGAGTTCGACGGCGACCTGCGCTTCAAGGATGGCCGCATCGAGGCCATCGGCAGCGGACTGGCCGCAAACCCCGGCGAAACCGTGATCGATGCCGCAGGCCGACGGCTGCTGCCGGGGATGATCGATGACCAGGTGCATTTCCGCGAACCGGGGCTGACCCACAAGGGCGACATCGCCACCGAATCCGCCGCAGCGGTGGCCGGCGGGCTGACCAGCTTCATGGACATGCCCAATACCAACCCGCCGACGCTGGACAGCGTGGCACTTGCAGACAAGTACCAGCGCGCCGCCGGGCGCGCATGGGGCAATTTCGGCTTCTATCACGGTGCCAGCAACGACAACCTGGAAGCGATCCGCAGGCTGGACCCGAAAGCCACACCGGGCGTCAAGGTGTTCATGGGCGCATCGACCGGCAACATGCTGGTGGACGATCCGGCCACGCTGGACGCGATCTTCCGCGAAGCGCCCACGCCGATCATCACCCACTGTGAAGACACCCCCATGATCGACGCCAATTTCGCCGAATACCGGGCGAAGTACGGCGATGACGGGTTGTTGCCGCGCATGCACCCGGACATCCGCAGCCGCGAGGCCTGCATCAAATCGACCCGGCTGGCGATGGAACTGGCACGCCGCCACGGCACCCGCCTGCACGTCCTGCACATCAGCACCGCCGACGAACTGGCGCTGTTCGAACAAGGCCCGCTGATCCGTGCCGATGGCAGCCGCAAGCGCATCACCGCCGAGACCTGCGTGCATTTCACCCGCTTCGCCCGCCCCGACTACGAGCGGCTTGGCAACCTCATCAAATGCAACCCGGCGATCAAGGACGAGGCCGACCGCGAGGCGATCATCACTGCACTCGCGGACGACCTGCTGGACGTGCTCGCCACCGACCACGCGCCGCACACGCTGGAGGAAAAAGGCAAGCCGTATGCCGCCGCGCCCAGCGGCCTGCCGCTGGTGCAGTTCGCGCTGAACGCCGCGCTGGAACTGGTGCATGAAGGCCACCTGACAACAGCGCAAGTCGTGCAGAAATTCGCGCATGCGCCGGCGCAGTTGTTCGATGTCGAAGGCCGTGGCTATCTGCGCGAAGGCTATGCCGCCGATCTTGTCCTGATCGACGACACGCCATTCACCGTGCAGCGCGAAAACGTGCTGGGCAAATGCGGCTGGTCGCCGTTCGAAGGCATGAGCTTCCGCTCGCGGATTGCATCCACCTGGGTCAACGGCGTGCTGGCGTGGGATGGCGAAAAACTGGTCGGTACGCCGCAGGGCCAGCGGTTGAGTTTCGATCGATGAGGGTTTTTCGCTCGTCATCGTGGGTCGCTTTTGCCGGAATGACGGCACTGTTGCTTGCCGCCTGCGCCGCTGCACAGACAGCGCCGTCGAACTCCGCCACCGTCAGCGACAAACCCGTCATCGGTGGCGACGGCGCAATTCCCATGCGCGCCACGCGCCTGCCCGCCTCGGTGCAGCAAGGTTCGATGGTGCTGGGCGTGACCCATCCGGCAGCGACGGTCGAATACGCGGGCCGCATATTGCGGGTTACGCCCTACGGCAGCTTCGTATTCGGCATCGGGCGCGATGCCGAAGGCGAAGCGGTGCTGCGGATCAGGCAACCGGCTACCGGCTGGATCGAACATCGCATCAAGGTCACCCCGCGCGACTGGCCCATCGAAAGGATCAACGGCGTGCCGCCGGCCACGGTCAATCCGCCAAAAGCCATCGCCGAGCGCATCGAACGCGAGCAGACACAGGTCAGCGCCGCGCGCATCCGTGACGACGCCCGCACCGGCTTCACCCAGCAATTCATCTGGCCGGTGCAGGGCCGCATCAGCGGGCGCTTCGGCAACCAGCGCGTCTACAACGGCACGCCGAAGTCGCCGCATTCCGGCATGGACATCGCGGCACCCACCGACACACCGGTGAAGGCACCGGCGGACGGCGTGGTGAGTTTCGCCGCGCCCAACCTCTACCTCACCGGCGGCACGCTGGTGCTGGATCACGGCCACGGCATCAGCAGCAATTTCCTGCACCTGTCACGCATCGACGTGAAGCTGGGCGACGTGGTGAAACAGGGCGACGTGATCGCCGCCGTTGGCGCCACCGGGCGCGCCACCGGCCCGCACCTGCACTGGGGCATGAACTGGTTCGACGTGCGGATCGATCCGCTACTGGTGCTCGAACGCTAGCGGGTGGGGTTTCAACCCACCGACGAGTTACCCGGATGTCAGCCCGCAAATCGAGGGAACAGATGCACTTCAAGCAAACACTCGCCGCAACCGTCGTCATGTTCGCCATCGCTGCTTTCGGGAATACGCAAGCGGCAGAACCCGCGCAAACGCGAGCTACGGATACCAACGCCACGCTTGATGCGGCCATCGAGCAACACATGCAAGCAGGCGGCTTGGTCGGTGTGGGCGCGGCGATCATCGTCAACGGCAAGATTGCCTGGACAGGCGGGTATGGCGACGCCGACAAGCAGCATGGCATCGCGTTTACGCCTGACACGATCATGAACATCGGGTCGATCAGCAAGACGTTCACGGGCGTCGCACTGATGCGTGCCGTACAGGAAGGCAAGCTGTCCCTTGACCGGGACATCAATGCCTATCTGCCATTCAAGGTCATCAACCCGCACTGCCCCGATGCGCCCATTACGCTGCGGCAACTGGCAACGCACACCTCCGGCATCGTGGACAGGCCGGCTGTCTCTGAAACCGTGTACCACTTCGGGGATGACGCCCCGGAACCCTTGGGGGAGTTCCTGAAGAGCTATCTGGTCGGAAGTGGCAAGCATTACGCGCGCGAAAACTTCCTCGATGCCAAACCGGGCACGCGCCGCGAATACTCGAACATTGGCGCTGGACTGGCGGGCTACATCGTTGAGCTTGTCGTCGGTGAAAAGCTGAACACCTATACCAGGCGTCACATCTTCAACCCCCTGCAGATGCGCAACTCAGGCTGGTTCCTGTCCGAGATTCCGCCCGGCAAGCATGCGCGGCTTTACGTGGCTCACGGCCTGCGCATTCCGATTCCCCTGTACGAGATCACGACCTACCCGGAAGGTGGCGTGCGCACCTCGGTTTCCGACCTGGCAAGATTCTTCGCGGCACTCTTGAATGATGGCGCGTATGAAGGGGCGCGCATCCTCGACAAAAAATCCGTCGATGAGATGCTCCGCTTCCAGTACACGGATGCGAACAAGCCGGAAAACGTGAACCTGCAGGGAGAGGATTCCGTCAATTCCGGCATCTTCTGGGCGACCAAGTTCGACGTGACCCGGATTGGACACAACGGCTCCGATCCGGGCGTCCGAACCATGATGCTGGCAGACCCCGGCAAGCAAATCGGCGTGATCCTGTTTACGAATACCTCGATGGCTGACGAAGAAAGCGGAAGCTATTTCGACATCTTCGATGCGCTGTGGGCGCATGCGGTGCAAATGAAGCATCAGGCAGATGCGACAGTCAGCCAGTAAGACTTGGCAGAGCATCCAAGAACGCTCTCAAGCCCTCCCCTTCAAGGGGAGGGTTGGGTGGGGATGGGGTTCGCTGGCGATGCCACATACAACACCATCCCCATCCCGACCTTCCCCTTGAAGGGGAAGGAGAAAATCAGGGATTCCTGCCCGACACCGTCGCCACCGCATCATGCGGATGCAGGCTCTCGAAATGCGCCACGCGCGCATGCCATGCGGACACGCGGGCATCTGAAGCCAGCATGGCAGCCACGCGGCGGGCGGCATCCTCGCAGAACATCAGGTTGGCGGCATTGGCTTCGGCGAAGGCCTGCTCGTCCTCGCGCTTGACTGCGGTCTGTACCGGCGTGCCCAGCGCGGTTTCCAGCGCATCGACCAGTGCCGCAAGCGGCAGTTCGTCGAAGCAGGGTTTCAGTTCGACGCGCACCTCGGCGCGGCTGCGCTGCGCGTGCGGGGTGGCGGCAAGGCCGCGTCCGGATTCCAGCCAGTCGCGCACCGCATCACAGGACAGCGGGCGCACGCCGGCGAAATCCTCGGCGAAGCGGCGCGCGTTGACCTGCCGCGACAGCGCCGCCGATGCGGGACAGGTGCTGGAGTATTCGATGGAGAACGCCATCGCCAGATGCAGATGGCCGTCGCGCAGTTCGGCTTCGACTTCGACCGGGTAACGCTTCCAGCCGGCGTTGTCGCTGCGCAGTGCCTTGCGCAGCAATAGCTGTTCGTAGCGCAGGCGCAGGCGCGCGCGGGTGGACAGGCCATCCTGCGAGGCGATGCAGGCGTCCAGCAGGCGGCGCAACGCCGGCGCGGTCAGCGCTTCGCTTGCCAGCGACTGCTGCAACAGCAGGTACAGGCGCGACATGTGGATGCCGCGCGCGGCGGCGTCGCGCAGATCGACCGCGACATCGACGCTTGCCGGCACCTGCAATTCGTGTCCGTCCGCACCCGGCAGGCGGATCGGCAGGACAATGGCGTCCATGCCCACCCAGTCCAGCGGACGAGCCAGCGCCACCGCATCAAAGGCGACATCGGGCAAGGCGGCGGGGGAAGCGCTGTTGTGCATCGCGGCATTGTAGCCGGACGGGCGTGAGCGCCCGCGCAACACGATCACCCGCGCGCTGCGCGCCAGGCCGTGAACAAGGTCGAAAAACGCGGCAACGGCAGCGGCTTGCCGGCGGCAGTCCGCTGCTGCCGGGCATGCTCCAGTGCTGCGTGGATGCGTGTGATACGGCCACCATCCGCAAACAAATCCGCTTCGATGGCGGTAAGCGCCTGCGCATGGGCATCGGCAACCCTGCCCGTGCCACGGCTGGCGCGCAGGGCAGGCAGGCTGGCAGCCAGCACGTCCCAGTGTGCAGGCACCTTCTGCAAGGCCAGCCCCAGCGGATGCCGGCGCGCGCCGCGCGACCAGCCGGCCAGTTCTTCTTCCCACCAGAGCAGCTTGGCCGCGCCAGGCGTGGGGTCATCGCCGCCCCAAGCGGCTTCCATCAGTTCATCGCGCAGTGCAAACCATGCCTGCGCACGTTCGCGCTGCGCCTGCGGCACGAAGGCTTCGGCCACGGCCCATTCCGGCCATTGCGCGCGCCATTTGTCGAGGAAGGCGTCGAGGGAGGCGCTATCGGTCATCCGGGAATTGTAGATGGATGGTTGATTCCCATGACCGTGAATCCCGTGTACCCGTAGGCGTGGAGCTTGCTCCACGCATCAGGGCCGTGTGCCGAGCAAGCTCGGCACCTACGGCATCGCGCCGTTGATCA
>NZ_JASGED010000009.1:0-9819 GCF_047606765.1 Thermomonas sp.
CTGAAGCCGTAGTTCGCCAGCACCATGAAGGCCATGAAGGTCACGCCGGCCAGCAGCAGGCAGGCCTTGATGATCTGCACCCAGGTGGTCGCGGTCATGCCGCCGAACAGCACATAGACCATCATCAACACGCCGACGATGACCACTGCGATCCAGTATTCCAGCCCGAACAGCAGCTTGATCAACGCGCCTGCGCCGACCATCTGCGCAATCAGGTAGAACGCCACCACCACCAGCGTGCCGGATGCGGCGAAGGCGCGGATCGGGGTCTGATTGAAGCGGTAGCCAGCCACATCGGCGAAGGTGAACTTGCCGAGGTTGCGCAGGCGTTCGGCCATCAGGAAGGTGATGATCGGCCAGCCGACCAGAAAGCCCACCGAATAGATGATGCCGTCGAAGCCGCTGGACATCACCATCGCGGAGATGCCGAGGAACGACGCCGCGCTCATGTAGTCGCCGGCGATCGCCAGCCCGTTCTGGAAGCCGGTGATGCCGCCGCCGGCGGTGTAGAAATCCGCCGCCGAGCGCGTGCGCGCCGCCGCCCACTTGGTGATCCACAAGGTGGCGATGACGAACACCGCGAACATGCTGATCGCCACCCAGTTGGTCGGCTGCTTGTCCACCTGGCCGAGGTCGCCGCCTGCGGCCAATGCGGCGTTGCTTGCAAGCATCGCAGCCAGCGCGAGCGATGCATTGATCTTCGATGCGTTCATCGGGTCGCGTCCTCCAGGATTTCGGCGGTCAGGCGGTCGTACTCGCCATTGGCGCGGCGCACGTACAACCCGGTGATGACGATGGTGAAGACGATCACGCCGAACGCGATCGGGATGCCGAGGGTGGTCACGCCTTCGCCCAATGGTTTTGCCAGCAGTTCCTTGTCGAAGGCGATCAGGCCGACGAAGCCGTAATAGACGATCAGCATCAGGATGGTGAGCAGCCAGCCGAAGCCGTTGCGCTTGCGCTTGAGCGCCTGGTATTTCGGGTTGGCCTCGATCCTGGCCACCACGGGGTCGTTCATGTCGGACATGCGGGTTCTCCGGTTGTGCCGTTGTGGCGTCAGAAGCTGTACTTGACGGTGGCTTGCACGCGCTTGAGGTCGCCTTCGCGGCTGTCCTCCAGTTCGCGCTTGCCGTAGCCGATCTCGACGCCAACATCGAGCTTCGGCAGTGGCGAATAGATCAGGTTGGCGTGGATGGACGAAGCGCGTTCGGTGGCTGCTTCACTCAGCAGGTTCCAGCCGGCCAGATCCTTGTCGTTGTCGAAGGCGGCCATCGAGTACATCAGGTTGCTGCGCAGCTTCGGCCCGATCACGTGCCGCCACGCCACGAAGCCGCCCATGCCGGTGACTGCGTGCAGTTCGCCGTTTGCATCCAGCGCGGTATCCGGGCCAAGGCCGAAGGCCATGTAGCGGCCCAGCCCGTCGCCGTAGTTCGCCATCCAACGGATGTCGTCGCTGTCGCCGAGATTGAACTTGCCGGACAGGCTCACCGCAGCGCCGGATGCCGTTTCATCACCCGCCTTGAACTGGCGCAGCAGGCCGGCGGCGGAGAAGTGGCCCCACTTGCCCTTGGTCACCCAGCGTGCGGTCAGGTCGGGCATGGTGTTGGAACCGGTGCCGTTGGTACGCGCGGCGGTGGCGATGGTGTTGACCGTGGTCTGCGGGTTTTCCGCCGACACCGAGAAGCCGCCCTTGGTGTAGCGGATCTGCGCCTGCCGCACGAAGGTGGCGCCTTCGGTGACGCCGACAAAGTCCACCGCGTCCGGCAGCGCGGCGGTGTCCTGGAAGTTCGACCAGGTCTGGCCGGCCAGCCAGTTGTTCCAGCTCACATAGGCCTGGCGCAGTGTCACCGCGTAGGTGTTGGTGGCGACCTCGTTGCCGGCCAGCGCATTGCTGCCGCCGCCGAAGAAGTCCATCTCCACATAGCCCTTCAGCTTGTCGCCGTTGTCGGTGACGTGGTCGGCGCTCAGCCAGAAGCGCGAGAACTGCGCGTGGAAATCGGTGTACGGGTCGCTGTCCGGCTCGGCACCGTTGGCGACCACCGGGATCGTGCTGGGCACGTAGAACAGCCGGCCCGAACTGCCATCGGCAATCGCGCCGTCGCTGGTGTCGGTGAGCATGCCGTCGAACTTGATGAAGCCGCCGTAGGAGAACGTGCTGTTGGGGTTGCCGGCGGTGAGGATCGGGGTGGACTGGATCTTCGGCTTGCCGTCGGCAGCCGGTGCCTGCGCCACCTTCACTTCGTCCAGTTGCGTTTGCGTCTGCGCGATGCTGGCTTGCTGTTGTTGCTGCGCGGACAGCAGCGCCTGCACTTGCGCCTCAAGCTGCGCGATGCGTGCTTCAAGCTCCTTCTCTTTCGCCGTCTGGCCGAAGGCCAGTCCCGGCGCGAGCAGCGCGACGGTCACCGCCAGCATCAGTCGTTTGCGTGGGTTGCGCGTCTGCATCGTTCTCCTCCTGCGGGATACCCGTGCCCGCAGACTGCATACGCGCGGGTGGCGCGGATATTCGCCATTGGTCGAAATCGGCTTCGACTTCGACCAAGGTCTAATCTGCATGCGGCAACGCAACAGAGTGGATGCGGCACACTTCGACCCACAGGTGCGCGGCCCCCGCCGCGCAGTGCAATCGGGATACGTGGAGGGAGCGATGAGCGATATCTATCCGGTGGACCCGGCGACGAATGCGCGGCTGACGCGCGAGGCTTACGCGGGCATGTACGACGCGGCGATCCAGAACCCGGAGGCATTCTGGCTGGACGTTGCCAAGCGTCTTGACTGGTACAAGCCACCGACCCGCGCCAAGGATGTCAGCTACAACCTCGATGACTTCCACATCCGCTGGTTTGACGATGGCGAACTCAATGCCAGCGTCAATTGCCTGGACCGGCATCTGGAGAAACACGGCGACAAGGTGGCGCTGATCTTCGAGCCGGACAGCCCCGACACGCCTTCGCAACGCATCACCTATCGCGAGCTGCATGCCCGCGTGTGCAGGCTGGCGAACGCGCTGCGCAGCCTGGGCGTCGGCAAGGGCGACCGCGTCACCATCTACCTGCCCATGATCCCGGACGCAGCGGTGGCGATGCTGGCCTGCGCGCGCATCGGTGCGGTCCACATGGTGGTGTTCGGCGGCTTCGCGCCCAATTCGATTGCCGACCGCGTGGCCGACTGCGGCAGCAAGCTCATCATCACTGCCGATGAAGGCCTGCGCGGTGGCCGCAAGGTGCCGTTGAAGGTGAATGTCGATGAGGCATTGAAACTGCCCGGCACCAACTCGGTGGAAACCGTGCTGGTGGTGCGCCATACCGGTGGCGCGGTGGACATGCAGATGCCGCGTGACCGCTGGTTTGACGCGGTGGTGGACAGCCAGCCCGATACCTGCGAACCGGAACGCATGAACGCGGAAGATCCGCTGTTCATCCTCTACACCTCCGGCAGCACCGGCAAGCCCAAGGGCGTGCTGCATACCACCGGCGGTTATCTGCTGTGGGCCGCCTACACCCATGAGATGGTGTTCGACCTGCGCGAGGACGATGTGTTCTGGTGTACCGCCGACGTGGGCTGGGTGACCGGCCACAGCTACATCGTCTATGGCCCGCTGGCGAATGCCGCCACCGAGGTGATGTTCGAAGGCGTGCCGAACTACCCCACGGTGTCGCGCTTCTGGGAAGCCATCGACAAGCACAAGGTCACCATCTTCTACACCGCACCCACCGCCATCCGCGCGCTGATGCGCGAAGGCGTGGAGCCGGTGGCGAAAACCTCGCGCAAGTCACTGCGCATCCTTGGCAGCGTTGGCGAGCCGATCAACCCCGAAGCATGGCGCTGGTATTACGAGAACGTCGGCGACAGCCGTTGCCCGGTGGTGGATACGTGGTGGCAGACCGAAACCGGCGGCATCCTGATTTCGCCGATTGCCAATGTCACCGACCTCAAGCCCGGTTCCGCCACCAAACCGCTGCCGGGCGTGCGTCCGGAACTGGTCGATGCCAACGGCGTCGTGCTGGAAGGCGCGACCGAGGGCAATCTTGTGCTGCTGGATTCGTGGCCGGGCCAGATGCGCACGGTGTATGGCGACCACCAGCGTTTCATCGATACCTATTTCAAGACCTATCCGGGCATGTACTTCACTGGCGACGGCTGCCGCCGCGACGAGGACGGCTACTACTGGATCACCGGTCGCGTTGATGACGTCATCAATGTCAGCGGCCACCGCATCGGCACCGCCGAGGTGGAAAGCGCGCTGGTGGCGCATCCGAAGGTGGCCGAAGCGGCGGTGGTGGGCTTCCCGCACGACATCAAGGGGCAGGGCATCTACGCCTACGTCACCCTGATCGCGGGCGAGGCCGAAAGCGACGCACTGCGCAACGAACTGGTGGCTTGGGTGCGCAAGGAAATCGGCCCGATTGCCTCGCCGGATTTCCTGCAATGGGCACCGGGCCTGCCCAAGACCCGCAGCGGCAAGATCATGCGCCGCATCCTGCGCAAGATCGCCGAAAACGCGCCGGATCAACTGGGCGATACCACCACGCTGGCCGATCCGTCGGTGGTCGAATCACTGGTGAAGAACCGCCGGCAGGCCTGATGTGGGCAACGGGATGGCGCGTGCGGGCAGGGCAACCGGCCCGCGCCGCCATGCATTCAGGCGATACCGGATTCTGGCGATGAATCATTCCTGAACCCTACGGATTTTTAACCGAAATCTTCACGAACTATCCATGCCCCGAATGTTCTTATCTCCTGCAACGGGTGCAACGCCCGTTGCGAGATGATCACTACCCCTCCCCTGGTGTGGTCATTGCGGAAGGAGTACAGGTTCTCCCCAGCCTGCCTTCCCCCCCGGCCCCGCAGTCCCCCCCCTGGCTGCGGGGCTTTTTTACGTCTGCGCTTTTTGCGCAGGCGTAAAAACCCCAAAGTTTGCTTCGCAAACTTCGGGCCCCGGCTAGTGCTTCCATTCCCGGCCCGGCTTGGCACAAGCCGGGCGTTCGTCTGGCCTGCGCGGCAGTGCCGCGCAAGCAGGCCAACTCACCCCCGCGCCTGCCTGCGCGCCCCCTTTAACTAAAGGGGGCTTTCCTCCATGAAGGAACATCGTTGCTTGTGAGAGCGGCTTCTGTAGGCCGGGAGCTTGCTCCCGGCGCATGCGCTCAGCCCAGTTCCGCCAGCCAATCACGCGGGCGCAGGTAATCGGCCAGCCGCGCTTCGTCGCTGCCGGCTTCGGGCGCGTAGCCGTATTCCCAGCGCACCAGAGGCGGCAGGCTCATCAGGATGGATTCGGTGCGTCCGCCGCTCTGCAATCCGAACAGCGTGCCGCGATCGAAGACGAGATTGAACTCCACGTAGCGCCCGCGCCGGTACAGCTGGAATGCACGTTCGCGTTCGCCGTACGGCGTGTCCTTGCGGCGTTCAATGATCGGCAAATACGCATCAAGGAAGCCATCGCCAACCGCGCGCAGGTAGCCGAAGTCGGCGTCAAAATCCCCGTGCAGATCATCGAAGAACAATCCGCCCACGCCGCGCGTCTCGCCGCGATGCTTCAGGAAGAAATATTCATCGCACCATTGCTTGTGTGCGTCATAACGCGCCTGCCCGCCGAACGGTTCGCACAACGCACGCGCGGTGCGGTGCCAGTGCAGCACGTCCTCATCGAACGGATAGAACGGGGTCAGGTCGAAGCCGCCGCCGAACCACCAGGCCACGGTTTCGCCATCGCGGATCGCGCGGAAGTGGCGCACGTTGGCATGCGTGGTGGGAAGAAATGGATTGCGCGGATGGAACACCAGCGACACGCCGACCGCATGCCATGATGCACCGGCCAGTTCCGGTCGCGCCGCCGTTGCCGAAGGTGGCAGCGCAGTGCCCGACACATCGGAAAAACCAATGCCGGCCTGCTCGAACACCGCGCCTTCGCGCAGCACGCGGGTGCGGCCACCGCCGCCCAGGGATGGGCCAGTGTCGCGGGAGGCAGGATGCCGGGAGCGACCGCCGCCTTCGCTGCGTGACCACAGGTCTTCGCGGAACGTCGCCGCGCCGTCGGCGGCTTCGATGGCGGCGCAGATCCGATCCTGCAGGCCGGTGAGGTAATCGCGGACTTCGTCGATGGCGGGAATGTTCATCCGCATATTGTAGAAGCTGCGGGCATCAACCCCATGCCAGCAGCGCGATTGCCACCAGCGCCAGCAGCAGGCCGATGATGTTCGTGCGGCTCAGGCGCTCCCGGAACAGCGTCACGCCCACCAGCGCGCCCAACGCCACCACGCCCAGGTTCATGCTGGCAAACACCAGCGCAGGTTGCTCCGGCAGCGCGCGGTGCGCGCGCAGGTAGAACAGGATGTTGGCGAAGTTGCACAGCCCCAGCAGCAGGCCACCCAGTGCGTTGCGCAGGGTGAAGCGCGACTTGCGCATGAACTGGATGATGAAGGCGACGGCAAGCGCCAGCGCGAACACCCCCAGCAGCGAACTGCCCAGCGGCAAGCCCGCAGCAGCCACGCGCTTGAACAGCACATCGATCACGCCGAAACCGGCAAACACCGCCAGCGGCCAACCCCAGTGCGCCTTGTCGCCGCCCGCACTGCCGCGCCAGACCATGCAGGCCAGCGCCAGCAGCCCCAGCGCGCAACCGATCAGCTTCACGCCGTTCGGCGTTTGCCCGAACAGGGTGAACGCCGCCAGCAGCGGGATCAGCAGCGACAGCCGCTGCGCCGCGTCCGACCGCACGATGCCGGCATGCCGCACCGATGCCGCCAGCGCCAGGAAGATCGTCGGCAGCAGCACGCCCAGCGCGGCCAACGTGAACCACGGCGCATCGGCCCCGCGCAGCGGCGCGGCCGCAGGCTGCAACACCAGCAGTGTGAGCGTCAGCGTGGCGACGTAATTCCACGCCACCGCCTGCCCGACATCCACACCGCTGCGCTTCGCCAGCTTGAGCAGCACCGATACCAGCACGCTGCACAGCGCGGCCAACAGAACGTAGTGCATCAGGGCATGCCCTGATGGTTAAAGTGGTTTGCGGATATGTGCTGCATGCGCGGCATTCTAGAGGTGCATGCGGGTGCGGCACGCTGCACGAAGCCACGCAACTTCCCCGCGTCCACGTTGTTCGATATGACCCAAACTTAGCCCGACCAGCAACGGCTTGCACCTGCCTGCACCGACTAAAGATGCCACGACTGCAAGAACTTACGGAAGAACCAGCACGCGAGTACCATAGTCCAATGGCTAAGCAGTCAGACCACATCGTATCTCTCTTTTCTGGTGCAGGTGGGTTCTCCTATGGCTTCACTTCGGTTGGACTCAAGCCTCTCTTCGGTGCCGAGCTGAACAAGCACGCGTGCCATACATACGAAGACAACATTGGTAGTCCCTGCCACAACGTTGACCTTAGTAGTGTTTCTCCGGGCTACTTCAAGAAACTTCTTGGTGGAGCACAGCCATTTGCCATCATCGGAGGCCCGCCTTGCCAAGGGTTCAGCACGGCAGGCCCACGTAATGCTGATGACCCACGCAATCGCCTCATCTTCAACTACCTTCGAATAGTCGATGAGGTGCGGCCGCGATGGTTTATTTTCGAAAACGTCGAGGGCTTGCTCACTTCTGGTCGTGGAAAGGACGTCTCAGCGCTGATCCAGATGTTCTTGGAAATCGGCTACAGCGTCAGGCTGGAAAAGGTGAATCTCGCCGGGTACGGCGTTCCCCAGACACGAAAGCGAGTTCTAATTATTGGCAACAGGCTCAATGCAGATTTTAGTTTTCCCGAGGAGAAGTTTTCATACGATTCTGGGAAGGCCAAGAAACTGAGTGGGAAACCATTCGCTCCAACGCTAATGGATGCCATTGCAGGTTTGGGGGGGGCTGTCAAAAAGCGAGCTGAAATAGCCACGTATTCCACGAGTGTACCTTTGAATCCGTATGACGCGGCAATGCGCGACGGAAACTTGACGTTGGAGGTCACTGAACATACTGACACGACGTTCGCCCAGGATGCACACAGGTATCGCTTTCTTAAGCCGGGGCAGTCGATGAAGGACTTACCCGAAGAGCTGTGGCATGACAGTTTCAAGCGACGAGCATTCCGCCGAGTAATGGATGGAACGCCAACCGAAAAGCGGGGTGGTGCACCTTCTGGAATAAAGAGGCTTCACGGAAACCTGCAAAGTCTGACTATCACAAGCGCCGCCTCTCGGGAATTCATTCATCCACTGGCCGATCGACCACTGACTCGACGTGAGTGCGCAAGACTCCAATCCTTTCCGGATTGGTACCGTTTCCATGGGGCCGCTGCCAATGTCGCCCAACAAATTGGTAATGCGGTTCCACCCTTGGCTGCGGCGGAATTCGCTCGTCATCTTCGTAATCTGGATGGAGTTTTTGGCTCCGATCTGAAGAGCCCAAGCTTCCATGCCTCGCCGCGCCTGCTTGGTTACGTGTTGACCGATGCGACAGGTATGAGTGATGCGCTCAAGGTAACCGAATCTCTCCTCCACGACCTTATGCAGTCGGAGCTTTTGTTCGCATGATACCAAAGCAGCCTCGGCTTAACGCCGAAGAATCTAAGCTCTTGACAAAAGTTATGACAATGGGCCTTGGCACCAACCTCCCAGTTGTCATGACGCCGAGTGAATTAGCTAAGCTGATAGGAGTCATCTACCACGATACGGGAATGGATGCTGCCCTTGAGGAAGAAATGCCGGGCCTGTGGGCACGCATTAATCCAGGGCGGGATTACTACGAGATTCCACAATCATGGTTCCAGGAGCCGATTGAGTTAGAAGATGGCCAACATGTCGCGCTCATGAAGCTCGGTCACGATCAAATCGAAGATTTCTCCACATATCTTCGCTGCATCAGTGAGCTTCACAAACGGCGCCGTAAGTACACGATGATTTTGTCGGCTCAACCTATGCCGACCATGGTGCAAGTCTCACCTCGCTCGCTGATGGAGTTTGGAACAACCAAGTCTGAAGCTCTGGCTTCATGGCTGACTTGGCGGAAATTCTTCTACGATTTGGATAACCGGTCAGCCCAAGAGACCGGATACTTGTTTGAACCAATTCTGGCGGCGGCCATTGGCGGTGAACAGAAGAGCGCAAAAACCAAGGTGGTAACCCGCACTGGGGATGACTCGAAAGGCCGTCAGGTTGATTGCTGGAAGGTGCT
Source organism: Thermomonas sp. (assembly GCF_047606765.1). GTDB lineage: Bacteria > Pseudomonadota > Gammaproteobacteria > Xanthomonadales > Xanthomonadaceae > Thermomonas. The sequence continues at coordinate 9,151 of NZ_JASGED010000009.1, forward strand.
TCCAAACGATGAACGGCTCGCCTATGAATTCAAGCTTCGTGTAACTATCGCGGCGAGTGGGCAAGGCCGCTTTGGCGAAGAGATTCAGTTTGCTGAGGATGCAAGAAATTCCAATGCAACACCGATATTGATTGTATTGGATCCAACCATGAGTCCACGCCTTGAAGATTTGCAGCGGGCTTATGAGGCGAAAGGGGGCCGCGCATACTTGGGCGAAGACGCATGGGCACACCTCGAAGAGGAAGCTGGCAATGTTATGTCCAAGTTCATCGAGAAGTATGTGCGGTGTCCAATAGAGGAAATTAGCCGATTCGAACGAGTAGTGGAGGATCGACCAGGAAAAGCGCACTTAGATTTGTTGCCACTGCGCGCGTTGTATGAGGCAGGCAGGATTACTTTGCAACTCGGCGACTTCACAAGGGAAATTTCTCGGGAAGAAGTCCAAAGCCTCGGGGAAGAAGAGGATGGCGAGAGTAAATGAGCATGCGTGTCGTATCGCGGTGCAGATCAACCTTGAGCATGTGCTGGCCGAGCAGGCGCGTTGGAGTCTGTAAATTGAACTGTGTAACTGCCCTTTGACCCGCAGCCGGCGATACCGGCAGGAGCAGCGACATGGAACTGAGCAAGACGACCCTGAACGAGTTGACGGCGGACTGCAAGACGCCGGGC
>NZ_JASGED010000010.1:0-9977 GCF_047606765.1 Thermomonas sp.
GCCGAAGCCGAGGCGATGGTGCGCGAAGTCGAAGCCACGCTTGGCCCCATCGATATCCTGGTCAACAACGCCGGCATCACCCGCGACGGCACCTTCCACAAGATGAAGGCCGACCAGTGGACGGACGTGATCAACACCAATCTCAATTCGGTGTTCAACGTGACCCGCCCGGTGATCGAAGGCATGCGTGACCGCAAGTGGGGCCGGGTCATCCAGATCAGTTCGATCAACGGCCTCAAGGGCCAGTACGGGCAGGCCAACTACGCGGCGGCGAAGGCCGGCATGCACGGCTTCACCATTTCGCTGGCACGCGAGAACGCGCGCAACGGCGTGACCGTGAACACCATCTCGCCGGGCTACATCGCCACCGACATGGTGATGGCGGTGCCGGAAGAAGTGCGCGCCAAGATCGTCGCCGACATCCCCACTGGCCGCCTCGGCACGCCGGAGGAAATCGCCTACGGCGTGGGCTTTTTGGCCGACGAGCAGGCCAGCTGGATCACCGGCACCAACCTCGACATCAATGGCGGGCACCACATGGGGTGGTGAGGCGAATTCGGCTTCGTCATTCCGGCGAAAGCCGGAATCCAGCTCTTGTGTGACGGATCAATGAAAAACTGGATTCCGGCTTTCGCCGGAATGACGGTGGTATCTGTCCCATGCCGGTCACCTGTGCCACCATCACCTTGATCCACTCCCCAGCCCTTCACGCCACGGAGCCGCCATGTCCACACCCGATCCCGCAACCCCGTCCGCTCCCGCCACCCGCAAATCCAATGCCGGGCGCTACCTGTTCATGCTGATCCTCGGGCTGGTGCTGGGCGTTGTTGCCACCGTGATGATCCTGCGCGCACTCAACGAACGCCGTGATCCGTTCCCGCATGCGCTGATGCATGTGCAGCAGTGGCACATGGGCCAGTTGAAGGGCGACATGGAGAAGAACCGCTGCAATCCCACCGACGTGCTGCCGCATCTGCAGGCCCTGCGTCTGGCCGCGAATGACCTGGATGCCGCCTTCCCCGGCCTTGCCGATGACGAGCGCTTCCAGGCAGCCACCTCGGCGATGCGCGCGGCCACCGACAAGGCCATCGCCAACCCGCCGCTGAGCTGCGAGGGCGTGGGCGCGACGATGAAGTCCATCGGCGAGACGTGCAAGGGCTGCCATCAGGACTTCAAGGGCTGAGAACTCGACGGCCGCAAACCGGCACGCATCGCGACACCGCCGAAAGCCGCCTGCGGGCGGCTTTCGCATTTCTGAATCCCCGCCGCGTCATCACGGTCACGCTGCGTACCGATCCGGCAGAATGCCTGCATCCCATATCGGCACGCCCATGGATCCGAATACCCTGCTCTACGCGATCGCGGCCATCCTTGTCCTGGTCGGGCTGGCCGGTACCGTGCTGCCGGCCCTGCCCGGCCTGCCGCTGCTGTTCGCCGGCCTGCTGCTGGCGGCATGGACGGACGGCTTCCAGCACATCCACTGGGGCTGGTTGCTGCTGCTGGGCCTGCTGACCCTGCTTTCGCTGGTGATCGACCTGTGGGCCACCGCGCTGGGTGCCAAGCGCGTGGGTGCCAGCCGGCTGGCGGTGCTCGGCGCGATGCTCGGCACCCTGGCCGGCCTGTTTTTTGGCCCGGTTGGGCTGCTGCTTGGCCCGTTCGCGGGTGCGCTGTGCGGGGAATTGCTGCATCGGCGCAGCCTGCAGCGCGACGACTTCGGGCAGGCCGCGAAGATCGGCATCGGAACATGGCTGGGTATCCTGTTTGGCGCCGTGCTGAAGATCGCGCTGGCCTGCATGATGCTGGGCCTGTTCGCGCTGGCATGGTGGTTCTGACCTCACTCCCTCTCACTTCCCGCATCGATCACATGCCCGCCACCGATCCCGGACACCTCGCCGCCACCACCCTCGCGGAACGCTTCAGCCACGCGATGGACGAATTGCAATCCAAGCTGGTGCATCTGGTCGTCAATGCGCCGCTGCTGCTGGTGGCGATCCTGATCGTGCTGTTCTCGCTGTGGCTGGGCGGCGTGGTCAGCCGGCGCATGCACGTCCTGCGCCGGATCAGCCGTGCCAATCCGTACATGGACGGCCTGCTGCGCAGCACCGTGCGTGCGCTGATCGGGCTGGCCGGCGTGCTGGTCGCGCTGGACATGCTGGGTGCCACCTCGCTGGTCGGCGCGGTGCTTGGCTCCGCCGGCGTGGTCGGGCTGGTGCTGGGCTTCGCCTTCAAGGACATCGCCGAGAACTACATTGCCGGCGTGCTGCTCAGCATCCGCAAACCGTTTGCGCCGGGTGACTCGGTGCTGATCGATTCGCACGAAGGCAAGGTGATCGCGCTGACCAGCCGCGCCACCATCCTGATGACCAGCGACGGCAGCCACCTGCAACTGCCCAACAGCCTGGTGTTCAAGTCGGTGCTGCTGAACCAGAGCCGCAACCCGAAGCGACGCTTCGACTTCACCATCACCATCGACGGCAGCCAATCGATCCGTGCGGCGCAGTCGCTGGCGATTGCGCAGATCGCGAAGGTCGAAGGCGTGCTGCCCGATCCCGGGCCGTCATGGGTGGTGCAGGAGTTCTCGCCAAACGGCATCGCGCTGCGCTTCTTCGGCTGGATCGACCAGCGCGAAAATGACCTGGGCAAGGTGCGCAGCGAGGCGATCCGGGTGGTCAAGTCCGCACTGGCGCATGCCGGCATCGAAGGCCCACGCACCACTTGGCACGTCATCACCGAACGTCACGCCAGCGCCGTGGCACCTGCGCGCGAACACGCCGAACCGCCACACGGCAGCGATGCGGACACCTCGGTCAACCGCGACATCGATGCGCAACTGGCGCATGCGCGTGCGGCGGATGAAGGACACGACCTGCTGAGCAGCAAGGGCACTGCGGACTAGGCCGCTGCGCCAGCGCCCTCACACCCAGTCGGAGATACCTTCGCGGCGATAGGTTTCCGCGAACGAGGGCAGCGCCTTCATCCACGCCGCATGCGCGGCCAGCACGGGCCAGCCATCGGTGGGGCGCGGCATGTGGCGCGACCAGCGCATCAGCATGGTCAGCATGAAATCGGCGGCGCTGCGGCGCTGGCCCAGCAGGTACGGGCCATGGGCTGCAAGATGATCGGACACCTGCTGCCACGCGGCTTCGATCTTCGCGCGTGCCTGCGCCTTCGCCGCATCGATGTTGGCTTCACCCGCCGGTTCCTGCGGATAGAACCAGTCGCGATAGGCCGGCTGCAGCGTGTTCGCGCAGAACAGCATCCAGCGGTAGTAGTCGCCGCGTGCAGGCGTGCTCGGCGCGGGCGCAAGCCCGGCTTCGGGGTGCAGGTCGGCCAGCTGCATGGCGATGGCGACGGATTCGGTCAGCACCTGCCCGTCGATCAACAGCGTGGGCACCCGGCCCTGCGGATTGAGCGCAAGGTATTCCGGCGATTTCTGCTCGCGCCTGCCTAGATCAAGCTGGCGCAGCTCGTGCGCGATGCCAAGCTCGATCAACAGCCAATGCACGACCAGCGATGCCGTGCTCTGCGCTCCGTACAGGACGATGCTCATGCCGGCTCCACCACTACCGGAATGCCGGCGATCTTCGCTTTCCATTCGCGCGGGCCGGTCTCGTGAACCGATACGCCGTTTGAATCGACCGCCACCGTCACCGGCATGTCTTTCACTTCGAACTCGTAGATCGCCTCCATGCCAAGGTCGGCAAAGCCGACGACCTTCGCCGCCTTGATCGCCTTCGACACGAGGTAAGCCGAGCCACCGACCGCCATCAGATAGACGGACTGGTGCTTGCGGATCGCTTCCAGCGCCGCCGGGCCACGCTCGGCCTTGCCGATCATGCCCAGCAAGCCGGTTTGCGCCAGCACCTGCTCGGTGAACTTGTCCATGCGCGTGGCCGTGGTCGGGCCGGCAGGGCCAACCACTTCATCGCGCACCGGATCAACCGGGCCAACGTAGTAGATGAAGCGGCCCGCCAGATCGACCGGCAGCGGCTCGCCCTTGTTGAGCATGTCAACGATGCGCTTGTGGGCGGCATCGCGCCCGGTGAGCATCTTGCCATTGAGCAGCAGCACGTCGCCCGGCTTGAAGCTGGCGACCTCTTCCTTGGTGATCGTGTCCAGATCGACGCGGCGCGCGTTCTGCGGGCTGTAGGTCAGCTTGGGCCAGTCCTCCAGCGACGGCGGCTCCAGCGCCACCGGCCCGCTGCCATCCAGCGTGAAATGCGCATGGCGGGTGGCGGCGCAGTTGGGGATCATCGCCACCGGCAGGTTGGCGGCGTGGGTCGGATAGTCCTTGATCTTGATGTCGAGCACCGTGGTCAGGCCACCCAGCCCCTGCGCGCCGATGCCCAGCGCGTTGACCTTCTCGAACAGTTCGATGCGCAGTTCCTCGACGCGGTTCGACGGCCCGCGCGCGATCAGTTCCTGGATGTCGATGTGCTCCATCAGCGATTCCTTCGCCAGCAGCATCGCCTTCTCCGCGGTGCCGCCAATGCCGATGCCAAGCATGCCCGGCGGGCACCAGCCCGCGCCCATCGTCGGCACGGTCTTGAGCACCCAATCGACAATGGAATCGGAGGGATTGAGCATTGCGAACTTGGACTTGGCTTCCGAACCGCCGCCCTTGGCCGCGACGATCACGTCCAGCGTGTTGCCCGGCACGATCTTCACGTTGATGACGGCAGGCGTGTTGTCCTTCGTGTTCAGCCGCTTGCCGGCCGGGTCGGCCAGCACGCTGGCGCGCAGTTTGTTGTCCGGGTGGTTGTAGGCGCGGCGCACGCCTTCGTTCACCGCATCTTCCAGCGAGCCGGTGAAGCCGGCCCAGCGCACGTCCATGCCCACATCAAGGAACACGGTGACGATGCCGGTGTCCTGGCAGATCGGGCGATGGCCCTCTGCGCACATCCGCGAGTTGATGAGGATCTGCGCCATCGCGTCCTTGGCCGCTGGCGATTGCTCGCGCTCATAGGCAGCGGCAAGGCTCTTGATGTAATCGACCGGGTGGTAATAGCTGATGTACTGCAGCGCGTCGGCGACGCTCTGGATCAGGTCTTCCTGCTGGATCGTGCGGGTTGCGTGGGTCACGGCTGGCTCTTGGGCTGGCGGGGGGATGCCGAACGGGTATTTTAGGGCCTTGCCGCCCAACCCGCCGACCCCGCAATGCCGCCACCCCTGCCCCCGCAACAACTCAACATGCGCCAGCGCTTCGGCGCGATGCGCAACATCCCGCCGTTCCTGCGCGAAATCTGGGGCACCAGCAAGCTGCTGACGCTGGCGTCCATCGGCCTGCGGCTGGTGCGCGCCTTCCTGCCGATTGCCACCTTGTACGTCGGCAAGCTCATCATCGACGAAGCGGTGCGCCTGATCGGGCTGGGCGTGGCGCACGAGTTGCTGGATGCGTGGCATTCCGGCGCGCTCAATCACCTGCTCACCCTGCTCGCCATCGAGTTCGGCCTTGCCATCGGCTCCGACCTGCTGGGCCGGCTGACCAGCTACGTCGATACTGTGCTGTCCGAACTGTTCACCAATGCCACCAGCATCCGCCTGATGGAGCATGCGGCGCTGCTTGATCTGGAGGATTTCGAGGACGCCGACCTGCAGGACAAGCTCGACCGCGCCCGCCGGCAGACCATGGGCCGGATGAACCTGATGGGCCAGTTGTTCGGGCAGGCGCAAGACGCGATCACCGTGGTGAGTTTCGCCATCGGCCTGCTGGCCTACGCGCCGTGGCTGATGGTGCTGCTGGCGGTGGCGCTGATCCCGGCCTTCGTCGGCGAATCGCATTTCAATGCGCTGAACTACTCGCTCAACTTCCAGTGGACGCCGGAACGCCGCCAGCTGGAATACCTGCGGCAGATGGGCGCCAGCGTGGAAACCGCGAAAGAGGTCAAGATCTTCAACCTCAACCGCTTCTTCATCGAACGCTTCCGCGTGCTGTCGTGGAAGTTCTTCGAAGCCAACCGCAAGCTGGCGGGCAGGCGCGCGTTGTGGGGCACGCTGCTGGCGGCGCTGGGCACGCTGGGTTACTACATCGCCTACGGCTACATCGCATGGCGCACGGTGCGCGGGGATTTCTCCATCGGCGATTTGACCTTCCTTGCCGGCAGCTTCCGCCGCCTGCGGCAGTTGCTGGAAAGCCTGCTCAGCGGCTTTTCGCAGGTCGCAAGCCAGGCCCTGTATCTGGATGACCTGTATTCGTTCTTCGAAATCAAACCGGAAATCGCCAGCAAGCCGAATGCCCTGCCCGTGCCCGACCCGATCCGCAGCGGCTTCGTGTTCGAAAACGTCGGCTTCCGCTACGAAGGCAGCGAACGCTGGGCGCTGCGCGGCCTGAGCTTCGAACTGCACGCCGGCGAGGTGCTGGCGCTGGTCGGCGAAAACGGTGCGGGCAAGACCACGCTGGTGAAACTGCTGGCGCGGCTGTACGACCCGGACGAGGGCCGCATCCTGCTGGACGGACGCGACCTGAAGGACTACGACCTGGATAACCTGCGCGCCAGCACTGGCGTCATTTTCCAGGACTTCGTGCGCTATCACCTGACCGCTGCGGAGAACATCGGCGTCGGCCAGATCGATGCGATGGACGACTTTGATCGCATCGAACGCGCCGCGCACAAGGGCATGGCCGATGAAGTCATCGCCTCGCTGCCGAAGGGCTACGACCAGGTGATCGGCAGGCGCTTCAAGGACGGCATGGACCTGTCCGGTGGCCAGTGGCAGAAGATCGCGATTGCCCGTGCCTACATGCGCGACGCGCAGGTGATGATCCTTGACGAACCCACCGCCGCGCTGGATGCGCGCAGCGAGTTCGAAGTGTTCGAACGCTTCAAGGAACTGTCCGACGGCAAGACCGCCGTTCTGATCTCGCACCGTTTCAGCAGCGTGCGCATGGCTGACCGCATCCTGGTACTGGCCGATGGCAAGGTGGAAGCCAGCGGTACTCACGCCGAGTTGATGGCGCAGGGTGGACGCTATGCCGAATTGTTCGAATTGCAGGCGGCGGGCTATCGCTGACATTCCCACGCCACGGTAGATGCGGAGCTTGCTCCGCATTTGCGTGTGCCGAGCAAGCTCGGCACCTACAACTGGATCCCGGCTTTCGCCGGGATGACGTTTCGGGAGTTGTTCAGAGCTTCCTTGGACGCGACACCGGAATGACGAGCAAAAACAGGGAACCCTCATGCAACGCATCATCAAACCATCGCTCTGCATCGCCCTGTCGCTGGCCCTGAACGCCTGCGCGCAATCCACATCGCAACCCGCTGCCGCCACCTCGCCCGCGCAGCAGGTGCAGACGCAGGCCGGGCAAATGCAGGTGCAAGCCATCGCCAGCGGCCTTGAACACCCATGGGCGGTCGCCCTGCTGCCGGAGGGCGGCTTCCTTGTCACGGAACGCCCCGGCCGGTTGCGCCGCATTGCCGCCGATGGAACGGTGTCCGCACCCATCGCCGGCGTTCCAGCCGTATTCGCTGAAGGTCAGGGTGGCCTGCTGGATGTCGTGCTTGATCCGGACTACGCCGCCAACAAGCGCATCTGGCTGAGTTTCGCCGAGCCGGGCGAAGGCAATACTGCCGGCACTGCCGTCGCCACTGCCACATTGGGCGATGCCGCACTGCTTGATGTGCGCGTGATCTACCGGCAAGCGCCGAAGCTGGAAGGCGGCAACCACTTCGGCTCGCGCATCGCCTTCGATGGCAAGGGGCACGTCTTCATTTCGCAGGGCGAGCGCAACCAGCGCGCGATGGCGCAGGACTTGTCCGTGCTGCAGGGCAAGCTGGTGCGGCTGAACATGGACGGCAGCATCCCCACGGACAACCCGTTTTACGCGCGCAGCAGCGCACGCAACGAAATCTTCAGCTACGGCCATCGCAACATGCAGGGCATGGCCGTCGATCCGCGCACCGGAAAACTGTGGCAGAGCGAACACGGCCCGCGCGGTGGCGACGAGATCAACCTGCCGCAAGCCGGCAGGAACTACGGCTGGCCCATCATCACCCATGGCATCAACTATTCCGGCCTGAAAATCCCGGAAGCCGAAGGCGAAGCAAAAGCCGGCATGGAACCGCCCTACCACGTATGGGAAAAATCGCCTGCCCTGTCCGGCATGGCCTTCTACACCGGCCATCCCGCCAGCGCATGGAACGAGAGCCTGCTGCTGGGCGCGCTGGCCGGCCGCAGCCTGATCCGGCTGACGCTGGACCGCGAGAAGATCAAAGCCGAGGAACGCTTGCTCACCGATCTGGACAAGCGCATCCGCGACGTGCGCGTGGGCGCGGACGGAGCGGTGTACGTGCTGACCGACGAAGCCGACGGGCAATTGCTGAAGCTGGTGCCACCAAGGCGCTGAACCGGGGCTTGCACCGGATCAAACCCGAAGCCGCCGCGCAGCGTAAAATGCGCACCGACTTCCGCTTCGCCTTCCCCACGCATGGCCTCGCCCTTCGGCACCGAGACGGTGCTTGATGTCCGCCACTGGACGGACGCCTACTTCAGCTTCACCACCACCCGCGACGATGGCTTCCGCTTCGAGAACGGCCAGTTCGTGATGATTGGCCTTCCCGTGGAGCAACACGACGGCACGCACAAGCCGTTGATGCGCGCGTATTCCATTGCCAGCGCCAATTGGGAAGAACAGCTGGAGTTCTTCAGCATCAAGGTGCAGGACGGCCCGCTGACCTCGCGCCTGCAACACATCCAGCCCGGCGACACCATCCTGATCGGGCGCAAGCCCACCGGCACCTTGCTGATCTCCGACCTGCATCCGGGCCGCAACCTGTACCTGCTGGGCACCGGCACCGGCTTTGCGCCGTGGATGTCGGTCATCAAGGATCCGGAAACCTACGAGCGCTTCGACAAAGTGGTGCTGTGCCACGGCGTGCGAGGCGTGGAAGACCTGGCCTACCGCGATTACATCGAACGCGAACTGCCCCATCACGAACTGCTGGGCGACACCATCCGCGACCGCCTGCTGTACTACCCGGCGGTCTCGCGCGAGGCCTTCGACTACAAGGGCCGCGACCATCGCGGCCGCATCACCGATCATCTGGACACGGGCCGCATCGCCGATGCCCTCGGCATCGAAGCACTCGACCCGGCGCACGACCGCGCGATGATCTGCGGCAGTCCGTCGATGCTCGCGGACTTCCGCGCCATCCTCGACGCACGCGGCTTCAACGCATCGCCGCGCATCGGCACGGCGGGCGAATACGTGTTCGAGCGGGCCTTCGTCGAGAAATGAGCCGCACAGGCCGCACCGTGCTTTTCGTCCGCCACGGGCAAAGCCAGTCCAATGCTGGTGGCCCCACCATGGACGATGCGCTGATCCCGCTGACCGAGTTGGGTCACGCGCAGGCGCTGCATGTTGCCAAGCGTTTGCCGGCGTCACCTTCGCGCATCGTTGCATCGCCCTATCTGCGTGCGATGGATACCGCGCGTGCCTATGCCGCGCTGACCGGCCTTGGCATCGACACCAACCCGGAACTGCGCGAGTTCCACAACATCGACGCCGACCTGCTGCGCGGCATGACCGGCGAGCAGCGCCGCCCGATCTCGCGCAGCTTCTGGGAACGTGGCGACCCGCACGAACGCATGGGGCCACGCGCGGAAACCTTCGCGGAGTTCAGCGAACGGGTGCAGCGCTTCATCGAGCGCGACCTGCGCGAATTGCAGGACGGCACCGTGGTATTCGGCCATGGGCGCTGGATCGGGCTGCTTGGCTGGAAGTTGCAGGGCCGTGACAGCTACGACGCCGATGGCATGCGCGCATTCTGGGACTACATGTGCGCATTGCAGATGCCGAATACCGCCATCTATCGGGTACGCGCCGACGCATCAGGGCAGTACGGCTTCGAGCCCGCGTTCGCGTAGAAAACCGGGCGCAGGCTGCGACTAGGGAAGCTCTGAACAACTCCCGAAACGTCATCCCGGCGAAAGCCGGGATCCAGCTTTTTCAATGACTTACCAAAGAGCTAGATTCCGGC
>NZ_JASGED010000011.1:0-57897 GCF_047606765.1 Thermomonas sp.
CGACGCGCCCCTGCATTCAACGTCGTCATTCCGGCTTTCGCCGGAAAGACGAAACTAATGCCTCCGCCCACGGCGCGGGGCTTCCCAGCAGGAAACCCTGCGCATATTCGCAACCCAGTTCCATCAGGCGCTCGCGCTGGCGCTCGGTTTCCACGCCCTCGGCAATGATCTCGATGCCCAGGCTGCCGGCCAGCGCGATGATGGCGCGCACCACGGCCACGCTGCTGGCCTGTGCATCGCCATCCAGCCCGGACACGAAACTGCGGTCGATCTTCAGGCAGGCGATCGGGAAGCGGTGCAGGTAGGACAACGCCGAAAAGCCGGTGCCGAAATCGTCCAGCTGCGCCAGGATGCCGCGCGCACGCAGGGTGTTGAGGATTTCGCTGGTGCGCGGCGCATCGTCCAGCAGCGCCACTTCGGTGATCTCGATGCGCAGGCGCGAAGGCGATACCCCGACGGCATCCAGCAGGCCCAGCAGGCGGTGCGCGAAATCCGGCACGCGGAAATGGCGCGGCGACACGTTGATCGCCACGTAGCCCGTGTCCGGGTGGCGCGCCATGTCGGCCACCACGCGCGCGTACATCAGCCAGTCCACCTGTTCGATCAGGCCGCTGTCTTCGCCCACGTCCAGGAACTCGCCCGGTGCCAGCACGCCGCGTCGTTCATGCCGCCAGCGCAGCAAGGCCTCGCTGCCAACCTGCCCTCCATCGCCCAGCCGGACGATGGGCTGGTAGTACGGCTCGAATGCCTCGGCATGGATCGCGCGGCGCAGGTCGGACTCCATGTCGAGGGTGCGCGTGGCTTCCTCGCGCATGGCTTCGTCGAACATCGCGCAGCGGTCGCGGCCCTCGCCCTTGGCGCGGTACATCGCCGCGTCGGCATCGCGCAGCATCTCCTCGCCGCTGCCATAGCGCGGATGCCAGACCGCGATGCCGATGCTGGCCGTGGGAAACAGTTCGCGGCCGGCCACCCACACCGGCGCGCCCAGCGCGGCCAGTACCCGCCGCCCCAGTTCCATCGCCATCTGCGGGCCTTCCAGGTGTTCGGCGAGGATGGCGAACTCGTCGCCGCCCAGCCGCGACACCACGTCGCCACCGCGCACCGCACCAACGATGCGCCGCCCGGCCTCGATCAGCAGTTCATCGCCCACCGCGTGGCCCACGCTGTCGTTGACCAGCTTGAAGCGATCCAGGTCGAGGAACAGCACCGCGAAGCAGGTCTCCGGCCCACTGCGCGCCTGCGCAATGTCCCGGCCCAGCCGCTCCAGCAACTGCACGCGATTGGGCAAGCCGGTCAGCGCGTCGTGCATGGCCTGATGGGTGAGCTTGCGCTCGGCACTGGTGCGCTCGCCAATCTGTTCGACCAGTTCGGCATTGGCTTCGGCCAGTTCACGGGTGCGCTCGCGCACGCGCTGCTCCAGGCTGGCATGCGCCTGCACCAGCCGGTCCTGCGCCTGCTTGCGGGCCAGGCTGCTGCCGATGTGATACGCCACGAAGGTGAGCAGGTCCTGATCGCGCGAGGTAAACACGATGTCCGGCGAATAGCTCTGCACCGCGATCACGCCCACCACCTTGCCCTCGTGCAGCAGCGGCACGCCCAGCCAGCACTGCGCCAGCGAGCCGAAGGTGCGCACCTTGCCTTCGCGCTGCAGCGCATCGATGCGCGCGCGATCCGCCAGCAGCGGCGCACCGGTCGCCAGCACGTACTCGGTCAGGCCTCCGCCAAGCTTGCGCGACACGCGCGTGCTGTCGTACTCGTCCACCGAATACGGGAACTCCAGCATGCTGCCGTCGGCGGACAGCATCGCGATGTAGAAATTGTGCGCGTACAGCAGGCCCCCCACCACCCGGTGGATCTCGCCATAGAAGCGCTCCAGCGTTGCGCTGGTCATCGACAGCTCGGCGATGCTGAACAAGGCCCGCTGCAACTCCTGCGCGCGCTGGCGCTCCTGCACCTCGGCATGCAGGTTCTCGACGGCGTGCTGGAGTTCGGCGGTGCGTTCGGCCACGCGACGCTCCAGTTGCTCGTGCGCATCGTGCCGGTCCAGCGCAACCAGGATGTGCTGGGCGACGTAGGCCAGCAGGATGCGGTCGTCTTCGCTGTACAGGTCGTCATCGTGGTAGCCCTGCACCACGATCGCACCCACGACCTGGTCGCCACGCCGCATCGGCACGCCCAGCCAGTCGGCACTGTCCGGGCCGTTGAACATGCTCAGCGGGATGCCCAGGCGCGCGCGCAGCTTCGCCGACGGGCCGCGCATGGCCTCGCCGCTGCGCAGCAGGTACATGGTCAGGGTGTTCTCGCCATCATCGACCGGGATTTCCTGATCCGGGTCGTTCTTCCAGTCGTCACGCTGGTCAACGAAGTACAGGAAGCGCATCGTCTGCCGGTGCGCGTCGTACAGCGCGATGTAGAAGTTCTCGGCATACATCAGCTCGCCGACGATGGCGTGCAGCCGGCGCAGCATGTCCTGCAGCTCGCGGCCGCTGCCGGCAAGGTCGGCGATTTCGTACAGCGCCTGCTGCAGGCGTTCTGACCGGCGCAGCGATTCGATCCTGCGCCCGGCCAGTTCAAGCCGCACGGCGGCATCCGCCAGTTGCCGGGCAAACACCGGCCAGTGGCTTTCGATGCCGGCGGGCCACGGCTGCGGATGCGCCGCTTCAATCGCCAGTTGCGCGCCTTCGGGGCCGGCCCAGTGCAACCTGAATCGCGCAGGCACCGATGCCGGCAAGCCCATTTCGCCACCACAGCCAAGCCCCAGTTCCGGGTGGTGCCATTCCACCCGAACCTGCGCGCCCGCCGGCAGGCTGCGCCTCAGTGCCTCCGCCAGCCCGGCAAGGTCGAGCGCCTCCGTCGCCGGGTCGGCAACGGATTCTGCGGGCAGCGCTGGCAGCGGAACGCCATTCATCGTCGTCAGCATAGTGCCTTGAACGCAAACCGCACGCACGAACGGCAACCCCGTTCCCGGCCTGCATACGTTGGCATCGGCATGCGCATGGCCTGCCCCACCCCCTTTCCGCTGGCCGCGCCAGTCCGTAGGCTGGTGGCCGTGGACACCACGGTTGCCGACGACAGCGACGAAACCCTGATGCTTGCCTACGCGGCGGGCGATGCCGGGGCGTTCGCCGCGCTGTACGCGCGCCACCGGCAGAAGCTGTACCGCTACCTGCTGCGGCAGTTGCGCGACAACGCGCTGGCCGACGAGTGCTTCCAGGACGTGTGGCAGCGGGTGATTGCGGCGCGGGCAGGCTGGAAGCCGGAAGCCGGCTTCGCCACCTGGCTGTACACCATCGCCCACCACCGGCTGGGCGATCACTGGCGCAGCCTGAAACACCGTCCGTCGGCACCGCTCGATGCCGACGAGCGGCTGGCCCGCGTGGCCGACCCCGACACGCCCGAGCGCGTATTGTCGGAGTTCCAGCGCCGCCGCGAGTTGCAGCTTGCGCTGGACGACCTGCCCGAAGAACAACGCGAGGTGCTGCTGTTGCGGCTGGAACAGGAACTGACGCTGGAGGAAATCGGCGAAATCACCGGCGTGGGCCGCGAAACGGTCAAGTCACGCCTGCGCTATGCGATGGACAAACTGCGCGCGAGGTTGCCGGCATGAACCCGCACCCGCAGCAACCACTTGATGCCGAAGAGCGCGCACTGGCTGCCGCGCTGCCGCGCCTGCATGGCCGCGACCAGCCGGATAGCGCGCTGGACGCGCGCATCCTTGCCGCCGCACAGCAGGCCGTGCAGGCGAAGCCCAAGACCGCAGGCAAGCGGCGCAGCTGGATCGTGCCGATCAGCCTTGCGGCCTCGGTGACATTGGCCGTCGGCCTGACCTGGCAGTTGCAGCAACCCACCGCAGCACCCGAAGCGGCGCACGAGCAGGCCAGCTTGCATGAATTGCCTGTCGCAACCGTTGCCGCCATCGAACCTGCCGATGCTGCCGCCGCGCCTGCCATTGCACCGGCGGCTGCACCCGAAACGCTGCCCGCGCCGCGCGTGGCCGCAACGCCGGCAATTGCCGCCGCTGCGCAGACGCATGAAGCCGCGCCGCCTCCCGCACCACCGGCACCACCATCGCCCGCTGCTGCACCCGCCATCGCAATACCGCCACCTGCGCCACAGGTCGCCACCGCAACGGTCGCACGCGAGGACGCCATCGTGATGCAGCGCGCGAAGACCGCCGGCGCGCCGCCAGCGGAAAGCCTCGACCGGAGCGCCGCCAGCGCCAGCACGCAGTCCACCGCGAAGGCGCAGGCCACACGCGCCGAAGCCGCCAGCGTCACCGATGCGCCAGACGAAGACATCCCGCCCGCCACCATGGACAGCCCCGCCGCGCGCGATGCCTGGCTGCAGCGCATCCGCAGCTTGCAGCAACAGGGCGAACTCGACGCCGCCCGCGCCAGCCTGAGCGAGTTCCGCCGCCGTTATCCGGAAGCGAAGCTGCCGGATGACCTGCGCCCGCTGGAACAGCCCGCGCCCGAATCGGTGCCCTGAACCACAACGAGTACATCGACATGCGGAGCAAGCTCCGCATCTACCAACTTCGCCCCGCATCCGCCTTCGGCACCTTCCCCACAAGGGGGGAAGGAACAGCAAAAACACCACCACGCGAGATGGCGTGAACAACGGCTCACCGGCGCGCGACGCTAAAATGCGCGCATGAACTCCCCCGCCCCGGCGTCCAAGGCGCCGACACGCCCTCCATTGGGTTCCCTGCGCGCGCTGTGGCCCTTCGTCCGCCGCCATCTTGGCCTGTTCAGCGCATGGCTGGTCGCGCTGGCTTGTTCGTCCGCCGCCACCCTCAGCCTGCCGGTGGCGTTCCGGCAGATGATCGACCACGGCTTCAGCAGCGGTGCCAACATCGACCGCACCTCCGGCTTCGTGCTGGTGGTGATCGTGGCACTCGCATTGGCGACTGCCGCCCGCTATTTCTTCGTCACCCTGCTGGGCGAAAAGGTCGTCGCCGATCTGCGCAGCCGGCTGTACGCACACCTGCTGGGCCTCGACGCCGGTTTTTATGATCGCAGCCGCAGCGGCGAACTGGTCTCACGCCTGACTGCCGATGCCGAACTGCTGCGCAGCGTGATCGCCTCCAGCATGTCGGTGGCCCTGCGCAGCAGCGTGACCGTGATCGGCTCGCTGGTAATGCTGTTCATCACCAGCCCCAAGCTGGCGGCGTGGGCGCTGTTGGGCATCCCGCTGGCGGTTGCGCCCATCGTGATTGGCGCGCGGCGCATCCAGAAGGTTTCGCGCGCCAGCCAGGACCGCATCGCCGATGCCAATACCCTTGCCACCGAAGCACTCGGCGCGGTGCGCACGGTGCAGGCGCATTCGCGCGAGGCGCATGAGCGCGCTCGCTACGCGCTGGCGATGGACACCGCCGTTGCCACCGCGCGCAAGCGGATCGGTGCGCAGGCGCTGGTGACGGCGGTCGCCATCAGCCTGATCTTCGGCGCGGTGATCGTGGTGCTGTGGTCGGGCGCGCATGACGTGATCGCCGGTCGCATGAGTGCAGGCGCACTCGGCCAGTTCGTGATGTACGCGCTGATCGGCGGTGGCTCGGTGGGCGCGCTGGCCGAAGTCTGGAACGAACTGCAGCGCGCCGCCGGCGGCATGGGCCGCATCCACGAACTATTGGAGCAGCGCCCGGCCATCCTCGCGCCCACACAGCCGCGTGCATTGCCTGCGCCTGTGCGCGGCGAAATCGTGTTCGAGGACGTGAGCTTCCACTATCCGCAGCGCCCGGACACGCCGGCGCTCGCAAACTTCAGCCTGCGCGTGCAACCCGGCGAAACGGTGGCGCTGGTCGGGCCATCAGGTGCCGGCAAGAGCACGGTGCTTACGATGCTGCTGCGCTTCCACGACCCGCAGGCCGGGCGCATTTTGCTGGACGGCATCGACCTGCGCGAACTTGACCCGGCGCAGCTTCGCGAAGCCATCGCGCTGGTGCCGCAATCGCCCACCATCTTCGCCGCAAGTGCCATCGACAACATCCGCTACGGCAGGCTGGAAGCCAGCGACGAGGACGTGCGCAAGGCAGCGGAATCGGCCGAGGCCGACGACTTCCTCGATGCCCTGCCCGACGGCTTTGCGAGTGAACTCGGCGAACGCGGTGCGCGCCTGTCCGGTGGCCAGCAACAGCGCATCGCCATCGCCCGCGCCCTGCTCAAGGACGCGCCGGTGCTGCTGCTGGACGAGGCGACCTCCGCACTTGATGCGCAGAGCGAACGCGCGGTGCAGACCGCGCTGGAACACCTGATGGAAGGCCGCACCACGCTGGTGGTGGCGCATCGGCTTGCCACCGTGCTGCGCGCCGACCGCATCGTGGTGATGGATGCAGGCCGCATCGTTGCCGAAGGCACGCATGCGCAACTGCTGGCACAGGGCGGGCTGTACGCGGAACTCGCAAAGCTGCAGTTCCTCGACTGAGCATAAATGAGCATAAAAAACCCCGCGCGAGGCGGGGCTTGAAAGATTGCGGCGGTTGTCGCGACTCACTCGACCGGTTTGACCCCGGCGGCTTGCGCGCCCTTTGCGCCCTGCTGCACTTCATAGCTGACGCGCTGGCCTTCCTGCAGGCTGCGGAAGCCCTTGGAATCAATCGCGGAGAAATGCACGAAAACGTCTGCACTGCCGTCCTCGGGCGAGATGAAACCGAAGCCCTTGGCGTCGTTGAACCACTTCACGGTGCCGTACTGCATGGATGCGAGACCTCTTGCGGGAACGATTGCGGTGGCGTGCCGCACGCGGCACGGCGCGAGTATGCATCAAGCGCGGGGCCGCGCAATCCCCGTGCTCATTCCGTCTGGTTGGCGGGCGATGCCCGATGCAGCGCATCGACAAAGCCCGGCTCCAGCCGGTAGCGCCCGAACCAGCCCTGCTGGGTGCCGGACAGCACCCGCAGCATGTGTCCACTGGCAAATGGCAAGCGGCCCGCCGGCAGGAAAGCGGCATCACGCAGGCGGGCGATGCCGTCGTGGTGCGACTGGAACAGCGGCGTCAGCCAGCGGCTGTAGCGGTGATAAGCCGCCAGATGCGCGCGGCGCGCGGTTTCGTAAGCGGCAAAAGCATCGGTGGTCGATGTCGATTGCCCAAGCTGCTTCGCCAGTTCCAGCGCATCCACAAGCGCCATGTTCACGCCCTGCCCCAGTTGCGGGCTCATTGCATGCGCGGCGTCGCCCAGCAACACCGTGCGCCCGCGCCACCAGCGCTTCGGAATGGCATCGCGATAGGCCGCGCGCGCAAGGCAGGACACATCGAAGTCCTCGCCCATGCGCGCATGCGCCTCCGGCCACAGTGCCTGCAACTGCTGCATCCAGGCATCGCGGCCCGCCGTGCGCCAGTCACCGAAGCCGTTGACCGGCAAACTCCAGAAGAAACTCAGCCTGCGCACCGGATCACCGGGCATGCAGCCCACCGGCAGCATGCCGGCCATCTGCCGCGCCAGCAGGTAGCGCTGGCGCAGTTCGGTGGGCCATGACCAGTCGCCCTCGGGCAGCAGGCACCACAGCGCACCCCACGGATACGGTTTGTCGATGCGGCTTGCGGTCACCTGCGCACGCAATGCGGATGCCGAACCATCGGCAACCACCAGCACATCGAACGGGCCATGCCAGCGCCAGCGCGCATCGCGCAGGCGTCCGGCATCGCAATCCAGTTCCTCGACTGCATGATCGACATGCAACTGGATGCCGACCTGCGCGCCGATTGCCGCATGCAGCAATGCGAACAACGCACCACGCTGCATGCCGATGCCGGTCAGCCGTGCATCGAGGTCGGCATAGCGCATGTCCATGACCGCACGGCCACACGGCGTTTCGCCATACAGCCGCGCCACCGGTGCGCCGTGCGTGCGCACTGCATCCAGCAGGCCCAGCCGCCACAGCGCCTGCAAGCCGGTGGGTTGCAGCAGGAAGCCGGCACCGACCGGGCCGGGATTCGGCACGCGCTCGAAGACTTCGACTTCATGACCATCACGCGCCAGCGCCAGCGCAGCAGCCTGCCCGCCGCTGCCGTAGCCGACGATGGCAACGCGCAGGCGGCGCGTCATTCGCCCAGCATCGTCCGCAGGATGCGCGGCACGCCGTCCATCGCCGCCGCCACGTTGTCCAGCACGTCCTGCAGGGTGATGACTTCATCCACGTCCGGCCCTGCACCCGCCGCCCAGTTGGCGACGATGGCGAGACAGGCATAATCCAGTCCCAATTCGCGCGCGATGCCCGCTTCCGGCATGCCGGTCATGCCGACCAGATCGCAGCCGTCGCGGCGCATGCGCGCGATCTCTGCCTTCGTCTCAAGGCGCGGGCCCTGGGTTGCGCCGTAGCAGCCGCCATCGACCAGCGCCACGCCTGCGCGGGCGGCGGCATCGACGATGTCGCGCCGCAGCGTTTGCGTATAGGGATCGCCAAAATCGACGTGCAGCACATCGGTTCCCGGTTCTTCGCAAAGCGTCGAAACGCGGCCCCATGTGTAGTCGATGAGTTGATCCGGGCAGGCCAGCACGCGCGGGCCGAAGTCCGCCGTGATGCCGCCAACGGTGTTCAGCGCCAGCACGCGGTTTGCACCGATGCTTTTCAACGCGGCCAGGTTGGCGCGGTAGTTGATCTTGTGCGGCGGCAGCGAATGGCCTTCGCCATGACGGGCAAGGAAGGCGACACGATGGCCGGCAACCATGCCGATGCGGATCGGCCCGGACGGTGCGCCGTAGGGCGTGTCCGGTTGCCGGGTTTCGACATCGGCCAGTTCGCCGAGTGCATACACGCCGGTGCCGCCGATGACTGCGAGTTCAATGCTCATCTTTTGCTCTGCCCTTCGACCAACTTTCCATGCATGTCCGTGCCGGAAACACTTTGCCGGACTCTCGGCGACACGGATGTCGCCGAGAAGCCTACATGGACGTATTTACGGCGTGTCCGGCAAAGCGTTGCCGGCGATGGGCATGCACTCATCATTCCCCCAACGCATAAATCGCCGGCAGGTTGCGCCCCTGCTCGTGGTAATCCATGCCGTAGCCGAACACATAGGCATCCGGCACCTGCACGCCCACATGGTCGGCGCAGATGCCATCCACGCAGCGGTCGTGCAGCTTCTCTGCCAATACCGCGATGCGCACTTCGTCAGCGCCCTGGTCTTCGCACCAGTGCTTGACCGCCAGCAGGGTGTGGCCCTCATCGAGGATGTCATCGGCCAGCAGCACCTTGCGCCCGCGCATCGGCGTGGCCGGGCGATGCAGCCACGCAAGCCCGGAGCCACTGGTCTGGCCGCGATAGCGGGTGGCGTGCAGGTAGTCGAACTGAAGATCCAGCCCGCGCTCGCCCAATGCGAACGCCAGTTGCGCGGCAAACGGCAGGCCACCATTCATCACCGTGATGAACAGCGGCACTTCACCATCGGCATAAAGTGGGCGGATTTCATCCGCCATGCGCACGATCGCCGCTTCCAGCGCAGGCTTGTCGAACACCACATGCGCGGTAGCCAGCGCATCCGCCAGTTTCGGTGCTGTCATGCCACGTCTCCCACGTTGATGGCACCCGATTGCAACCCGGCATCCACCGCCGATTCGCGCACATGCCCAAGCCGCGCCTGCGCGGCATCGCGTCGCCCGTCGGCCAGCAGCGCATCCCAACCCAGCGCACCGCGCCCCATCAGGCCGGTCAGCGCCATGGTGTTGGCGCTGCGCCCTTCCATCGCGCGCAGCGCTTCTTCCACCATCTGCGGATGGCAGACCAGCACCACGTCGCAGCCGGCATCCAGATGTGCGTCGATGCGTGCCTTCACGCCACCAACCGAATGCGCGCCAGCCATGCCGATGTCGTCGGAGAACACCACGCCGCGAAAACCCATCTCGCCGCGCAGAATCTCGCCGATCCAGCGCGGCGAATAACCGGCAGGCTCCGGCGCGGTCTGCGGATAGATGATGTGCGCCATCATCACCGCGTCCGCACCGGCGGCGATGCCGGCCCGGAACGGAATCAGATCCGTGGCACGCATCGCATCCAGCGAACGGTCATCGACGGCCACGTCGAAATGGGTGTCTTCCGGGATCGAACCGTGGCCGGGGAAATGCTTGAGCGTCGCCGCCATGCCGGCTTCGTGCATGCCCTCGACATAGGCGCGTGCGAACGCGGCGACGATCTGCGGATCGTCCGAAAACGCACGATTGCCGATGGCGCGGTTGCCGCGCCCAAGATCGATCACCGGCGCGAAGCTCAGGTCGATGCCGGTGGCGCGGATTTCGCTGGCCATCAGCCATGCGTGTTCACGCGCCAGCGCCAGCGCGGCGTCGGCATCCTCGCGATACAGCGCATCAAACCCCTGCAACGCCGGCAGTACGGTATAGCCGTCGCGGAAGCGTTGCACGCGGCCACCTTCCTGATCGACGGAAATCAATTGCGGGCGCGGGGCGGCTTCGCGAATGGATTGGGTCAGCTCCGCCACTTGCGCACGGCTGGCGAAGTTGCGCGCAAACAGCACCACCCCGGCGCAGGCATCGTGTTGCAGCCAGTCGCGCTCCTGCGCGGTGAGTTGGTGCCCGGAAACGCCGATTTGCAGCATTTATTTTCCTTCGATCAGGTCAAGCGCCATGCGCTCGTCATCGCGCCATTGCGAATACGGGCGCGAGGCCAGCGCCAGATTGTAGTAGCGCGGCGCATCCGTGGCTTGCACGCCCGCCCATGCCGGCATGTCGAATGCTTCATCGGCACTGTCCAGTTCGATCTCGGCCACCACCAGCCCGGCGTTGTCGCCAAGGAACTCGTCCACTTCCCAGATGTGCCCGGCGTGTTCGACGTAATGGCGACGCTTGTCGATCAGCCCGCCCACCGCCAGTGCCAGCAGTGCGCGCGCATCGCTGACCGGGATCGGATATTCGAACTCCTGCCGGCTTGTACCCAACTCGCGCGACTTGATGTTGAGGAAGGCGGCATCGCCTTCGATGCGCACCCGCACCGAGGTGTTCATCGCGCCGCTGTCCACCATGCCGATGTCGTTGAGGTAGCCCTGCGCCATCGGCACCACCTTGTGCGCAGCGCTGCGCCAACCGTCGCCGGTGACGAGATATTTGCGTTCGATTTCGATTGCCACCAGTCGCCTCCGTGCCGTCATTGCGGCGAAAGCCGGAATCCAGCTTTTCAAGCTTGATCAAAGAAATTGATTCCGGCTTTCGCCGGAATGACGAGCGGGATCACGGCTCGAACACCGCGATGGATTCCACATGCGCGGTATGCGGGAACATGTCCATCACACCGGCCTCGCGCAGCGTCCAGCCTGCTTCATTGACCAGCCAGCCTGCATCGCGCGCCAGCGAGCCCGGATGGCAGCTCACATAGACGATCCGCTTCAAGCCTTTCAACGGCAATTGCTTCAGCACTTCGATGGCACCGGAACGCGCCGGGTCAAGCAGCAACTTGTCGAACCCGGCCTTCAGCCACGGTTGGCCAGCCAGATTCTGCGCGAGATCGGCAGCATGGAACTGCACATTGCCCATGCCGTTGTGCTCGGCGTTCAGGCGCGCACGTGCCACCAGACCTGTATCACCTTCGACACCAACCACTGCGCCATCGCCGGACGCGCGCGCCAGCGGCAGGGTGAAATTGCCAAGACCGCAGAACAGGTCGAGCACGCGCTCGCCCGGCTGCACGTCCAGCAGTTCCAGTGCGCGGGCGATCATCGCCTCATTGAGCTTCGCATTGACCTGGATGAAATCCAGCGGGCGGAACAGCAGTTCCACATCCCACTGCGGCAGGCGGAATGCCAACTTCGCAGGCTCGCCCGCAAGCGGATGCACCGAATCGATGCCGCCCGGTTGCAGATAAATCGTGAAGCCGTATTCCTCGCCGAATGCCGCCAGCTTCACGCGGTCGGCATCGGACAGCGCTTGCAGATGGCGAAATACCAACGCAGTGGCATCGTCCCCGGCAATGAACTCGATCTGCGGAATGTCACGGCGCGCATCCAGCGCATCCACCAGCGCGCCGAGCGCAGCGACCTTGAAGCCAAGCTGCGGCACCACGACATGGCATTCGCCGATGTCGGCGACGAAGCGTGGATCCTGCTCGCGGAAGCCGACCAGCGTCTTGTCCTTCTTCTCCACCCGCCGCACCGAGAACCGCCCCTTGCGCCGATAGCCCCATGCATCACCACGCAGCGGTGGCAGCACCGTGCCCGGCGCGACGTGGCCGATGCGTTGCAGATTGTCCAACAGCACCTGCTGCTTGTAGGCGATCTGCCGATCCTCGGCCAGATGCTGCAACACGCAGCCACCGCACACGCCGAAATGCGGGCAACGCGGCTGCACGCGATCCTTCGATGCTTCCAGCACCTCCAGGGTCCTGGCTTCGTCGAAATGCCTGGAGCGCGCGGTCTGCTGCGCCATCACCGCTTCGCCCGGCAGCGCGCCCGCCACGAACACGGCCTTGCCGGCATGCGCATGGCCTTCCGGCCAGCGGGCAACGCCGCGTCCGTCATGGCTCAGGTCATGGATGTCAAAACGCTTGGGAGATTGGTCGAGTCGGGCCACGTGGCGAAAGGCTGCGGGGTGGCCGCGTATTGTCGCAGATGCGCCACGCTTTCCCGCAAAGAACACCCCTCATCCGCCTTCGGCACCTTCTCCCCGCAAGCGGGGAGAAGGAAAAGATGGATTTCTTCCCGCTTGCGGGAGAAGGAAAAGATGGATGTCCTCCCGCTTGCGGGAGAAGGAAAGCTGGATTTCTTCCCGCTTGCGGGAGAAGGAAAAGATGGATGTCCTCCCGCTTGCGGGGAGAAGGGAACACATGCCTTATTTCTGCTTCCAGCTTCCGCCCTGCTCATACCACCAACCAGCACGCGCACTGGCGATCCACTGCTTGGCGAACACGTCGCGAATCTGGCTTTCCCATTCGGGATGCCCATTGGCCACCGCCACTTCGCGATACACCGCCTTGCGGTCGCGATTGTCGTCGGCCACGGCGGCGTTCATCGCCACGCGGTCCTTCAGTTCCAGCTTGCCGGCATCGCGCACGGTAATCAGACCGTCGCCGGTGAAGCCCAGTGCGCCGCTGTCGAAGCCCTTGCGCAAGGTCGCATTGAAGCGCGACTCCATCCGCGACTGGATGGCCTGAATAGCCGGCGTCTTGATGGTGATGTCCGGCGCGGACTGCGCCTGCGCGCTGCCGAAGCCCAGCAGCATCCACGGGTCGAATCCGCTGACATCAAAGTCGAAGCGCTTCTCAAGCCGAGCCATGCCGCCACCAGCGGGCGCGGGCTGCTCCTCGGTCTTGATGTTGACCTTGTCGGTCTCGTTGATGATTTTTTCGACGAACTCCTTCGCCGCTTCCTTGGCCTCGGCCGCGGGGAAATAGACGTTGATCGTCACGCATGCGCTGAGCAGCAGCGCCCCCACCACCGGCATTCCGAACCACTTGCTCATCGCATCGCTCCTGTTCGCGTCCTCAATCCACCACCGGGGCCACATCGCCCTTGCCGATCGACACCAGCCGTTCAACCAGCGTGGGCCAATCCACCATGCGGTTGTAGCCCACCACGGAAAGGCGCGGCACGCCGGCACCTTCAACGATAGTAAAGGCGTTGTTCGCTGAATGCAGGCCCGACATAGCACAAACCTCGTTCGCCAGTCGACAACCGATGCCGATGCGCTGGTAGCCGAAATCGTCGAACAGGCCGATCAGCCGCCCCTGCAGGCTGGTGATGAAGCTGGCGTCGCCCACGCTGCCGATGTTCTGCACCGCGCGCTGGCTGATCCGCTGCTTCACGCCGCGCTTGCCATCGGTGATGAAACGCGCGTTGAACGCGACCGGCGTCCAGTCCACCAGTCGCAGCCCTTCGATGCGCCCGTCCAGCCTGCCGGTGATGCTGCCGAAGCCCAGCACCTCGGTCAGCCGCAGCAGGTCCAAATCGTCGAAGGCGATGTCCGCGCTCAGGCTGGGCGCGGTGCCGAAGGGGCGTTCCAGCGCCAGCGAGGAGAACGCCACCCGGCCATCGAACAACTGCATCGACAGGCCACCATCGAACACGATGCGCTCATCCGCATAACGCGCATCGGGAATGCTGCCGCTCAGTCGCCCCTGGAACGCAGGCAGGCCCAGCGCCTGCGAGACACGCCCGAAATCCACATCGGCAAGCTGCAATCCAAAGCGGATGTCTGCACCGGCATCGCCACGCGGTGGTTTCAGGGTGAAATCGCGGAAACTCGCGCTGCCACCCATCAGCGGTACTGTCACATCGCCGGGAATGCGCAGCACGCCGTCCGCGCTTGCAAACGGCAATCGCGCCGCGCCGAACTCCAATCCATACAACTTGCCGCCACGCCATGTCAGTTCGCTGCGCACCGGCGCACCCGCCGAGTAGCGCACTTCGCCCTGCAAGCCTTCGAACACGAAGCGCTCGCCCGGATCGCGCAGATCAACACCGCGCATACGCGCTTCCATTTTCGAGAGCGCGCCATTCGTCACTTCGGCATGCAAATCCAGCGCGCCGTGCAGATCGACTTCGCCCAATCCGAACAGGCCCATCCAGCCGGACAGGTAGCGCGCCTTCAGTGGCGTCATGTCGCGGCTGCCTGCCTCCACCGCCAGCGCAGACAACGCGCCATCTTCCGCAAACTGCATGCGTGCCGTGGCCTGCAGCACATCGCCATCGCGCCATTCGATGCGCGGAAACGCCCAGCCGCTGCCTGCCTGCTTCGTTCCTTCGATGCGCAGGGTGACCGGCACTTCCGGCATTGCCACATAGGTATTGCCGGCAAGGAACTCGCCGCCCTGCAACGCGCCATCCACCGTGAGCGAGGTCAGCGCCGGCGTGCTGCGGTAGTCGATGCGCAAATCGCCGCCCATGTTTTCGCCGACGATGCTCGCGTCCGCAGTTTCAAGACTGGCACCGCGCAGACGCAGCGGGCCGTCGATGCGCAGGGGATGCGCCTTCGAGGTTTCCAGCGTGAGGCTCCCGTCCAGCGTGCCGGCCTTCAGCCGCGCAGCGGGCCATGCCTGCATGAGCAGCGCCTGCACCCAAACCAGCGGCACGGCGGTCAGGTCGAAGCGGGTCAGGCCGGGCGAGCCCGCATTGCGACGCAGCGCGAAACGCGCCTTGCCCTGCGACAACGAGGCTTGCGTGGTTGCGGCATCGAAACGCACCGCGAGTTGCAACGGCACGCCCTGCCCGGAGCGCAGCGGCCCATCGCACTGCCAGCCGCCATTCGCCACGCGCCGAAGCGGGCAGCGCCAATGCAGGTCGCGATAGCGATAACCAAGACCGGGCGCATCCACCCGCCCTGCCCAGATTTGCAATTCGCCGGACTCGGCATCCGCCTGCCAGTCCAGCCGCAGGCGCACCTGTTCCAACGTTGCGACGCCGGTTTCCATCCTGGCGATGCGTGCCTGCGCCGTGCGCGCATGCACGGGCGATGCGGCGAACATCGCCATCATGCACAGGCAAGCGGCTAACATCATCCGGAACGACATGCCGCCAGCATACAAAGCCGGAGCCGCACTGCGATGAACACTGCCCCGCTTCCCCGCATCCTGCTGGTGGAGGACGACCCGGTCAGCGCCGCCTTCCTGCGCGAGGCGATCGCCGCACTGCCGGCACAGCTGGACGCCGCCGCCAGCATCGCTGAAGCCGAAGCGCTGCTGCGCGCCTCGCGGCATGCGCTGCTGCTGGTTGATGCCAACCTGCCGGATGGTCGCGGCGAAACGCTGCTGCAACGTGCGCGCGATCTCGGCATCACTGCACCCGCGCTGGCGCATACCGCCGATGCCGGTGCTGCTGATGCATTGCGCGCTGCCGGTTTCCTCGATGTGCTGGTCAAGCCGCTGGGCGTGACCACACTGCATGCCGTGTTGCGCAAGCACTTGCCGTCACTGGCATGCGCGGACTGGGACGATGCTGCGGCACTGGCTGCGGTCGGTGGCCAGCAGGCGCATGTCGATGCGCTGCGCGGCCTGTTCCGGCAGGAACTGCCCGGTCAGTGCGCACGCATCGCGGCCGCGTTCGATGCGCGCGACCACGCCGCGATGCGTGCGGAACTGCATCGCCTTGCTGCCAGTTGCGGCTTCGTGGGCGCGGCGCGATTGGGTGAAACGGTGCGCGGATTGCTGGCCGCACCCGATGATGGCGATGCGCTGGGTGCCTTTCTGTCCGCAGTGGATGCCCTGCTCGCCTGAGATCAGGACGAGGTCGGCATCGACGACAACGGTATCGACAGCCGGCCCAATTCGCCCAGCATGTCCCATGACTTCAGGCCGCGCCCGCCAAGGTGGTGCAGCAACACCAAGCGCAGCGGCACGCGCAGGCTGGCAAGGTCGTCCGCTTCCGGCATCGCATCACCGGCCAATGCCAGCAGCGCGCGCCCGGTTGCGGCTTCGCGACGTTCGCCGGCACGTTCGCTGAGCAGCCGGCGCGGGCCGTGTTCGGGATCGAGGCGATAACGCGCCGCCGGGTCGATCTCCCCGCCATCGCCATCCATCGAAAATGCCAGCCCGAAACCCAGCGCATCCAGCAGGTCGCGCTCGAACCGGCGCAGCGTCCACGCCAGCGCCTCGCCCGCGCGCAGGCGTTCGCGGGCCTGCGCGTAGGCCATGTGCAGCTCCGGTTGCGGGGCCAGGCGCGGTGCCAGGCGCAGGCACAGTTCATTGAGGTAGAACGCCGCCATCGCCGCATCGCCATGCAGCAGCGGCGCGGCATCCACCGCCTCGGCAGCAGTGAGCTGGGCCAGCTCGCCCTTCTGCACGGCATCGAAACGGATCGATTGCAGCGGTTGCAGGGCGGCACGCAGCAGGTGCCGCTTCGGCCCCTGCACGCCGCGCGCCACCAGTCCGACGCGGCCATGCTCCGCGCTCAACACTTCCACCAACAGGCTGGTTTCGCGCCATGGGCGCGCATGCAGGATGAAAGCGGGTTCGGCTGTGTAGCGCATCTGCCGTCACTGTAGATGCGGAGCTTGCTCCGCATGCTTGTTCGCGGGTTGTGCCGAGCAAGCTTGGCACCTACGGATGCTCTGGATCAATCGTGATATCCGAGCGCGCGCAAGGCCGCTTCGTCATCACTCCAGCCCTCGCGCACGCGCACCCATGTCTGCAGGAAGACCTTGGCATCGAACAAGCGTTCCATCTGCTCGCGGGCGCGGCTACCGATCTCGCGCAGGCGTTCGCCGCCCTTGCCGATGACGATGGCCTTCTGGCCGTCGCGTTCCACCCAGATCACCGCGTCGATGCGGTACATCACGCCGGCCTTGGGCGAAGGTTCTTCCTCGAACCTCTCCACTTCCACCGTGGTCGAATACGGCAGTTCCTCGCCCAGCTGGCGCATCAACTGCTCGCGCACCAGCTCGCCGGCAAGGAAGCGCTGGCTCTTGTCGGTGATTTCATCCTCGCCATACATCGGCGCAGCTTCCGGCATCAGGCCAAGCAGGGTCTGCACCAGCGGTTCCAGCCCGCTGCGCTTGAGTGCGGACAGCGGATGCACGGCGGCGAACTCGCGGCCTTCGGTCACCTTGGCGATGAACGGCAACAGCACGGTCTTGTCCTTCTGCTTGTCCACCTGGTTCACCACCAGCACCACCGGCAGGCCGGCGTCGCGCAATGCATCGAAAGCAAGACCGTCTTCGTTGTCCCAGCGGCCCGCCTCGATCACCAGCAGCGCGGCATCCACGCCTTCCAGCGCACCGCGCGCGGCGCGGTTCATCATCCGGTTCATGGCCTTGCCGGAGCGCTTGCCCTGCTCGCCATGGATGCCGGGCGTATCGACCAGTTGCAATTGCCCACCGGGAAAGGTGGCGATGCCCAGCAGCCGGTGTCGCGTGGTCTGCGGGCGGTTGGAGGTGATGCTGATCTTGGCGCCTACCAGCGCGTTGACCAGGGTCGATTTGCCGACATTGGGGCGACCGATCACGGCGACAGCGCCGCTGCGTTGGGTTTGCGTGTTCATGCTTCGATGGCCTGCATTGCGGCCTCTGCCGCCTGTTGTTCGGCGGCGCGGCGCGAACTGCCTTCGCCGATGGTGACCAGCGCCGGCTCGGCCAGCGTGCAGCTGGCACGGAAGATGCGCGCATGGTCTTCGCCGCCCTCTTCCAGCACCGCATACACCGGCAGCGGCCTGGCGCGCGCCTGCAACCATTCCTGCAGGCGGGTCTTGGCGTCCTTGCCGACCTTGTTGGGCGGCGGCAGCGCGGCCAGCATCGCATCAAACCACGGCAGCACCACGGCACGGCAGGCGTCGAAGCCGGCATCAAGGTATATCGCCGCGACGACCGCCTCCACCGCATCGGCAAGGATGGAATCACGACGATGCCCACCGGTCTTCATCTCGCCCGGCCCCAGCACCAGATGCGTGCCCAGCTCGAGCGTGCGGGCGATGCCGGCCAGCGCGGATTCGCGCACCAGCTCGGCGCGGGCGCGGGTCAGCGCGCCTTCGTCGGCCTTGGGCCAGCGCAGATACAGGGCTTCGGCAACGAACTGGTTGACCAGCGCGTCGCCGAGGAACTCCAGCCGCTCGTTGTTGGGGCTGCCGGCGCTGCGATGGGTCAGCGCCTGCGCGAGCAGTGCCGGTTGCGCGAATGCATGGCCGGCAAATGCCCGCGCACTCACGGCTTCACTGTGCGCCTGCACCAGCCGCCAATGCCTGTTCGGCGCGGAACTTGCCAACCACGTCGAGATTGGCGATCAAGGGCTCGCGGCGCTCGTAGTCAACGACCAGGTTGTAGCCGCCATCGCCACCTTCGATCTTCAGCATCTCCGGCTTGATGGTGGCGACGTAATCGATCTGCAGGTGGCGCTTGAACGACTCGCGGATCTCCGCCTTCGAGACCGCGTCCTTCTGCTCGGCGATGCTCGCCAGCGTCTTCTTGACCGTGTAGTACTCGATGTACATCGGCACGATCTTCATGCCGCAGTAGGCGAACAGGATCACCACCGACAGCGTGATGAGGAACCCCAGCATGGTCATTCCGCGTTGCATGCGCTTCATTGGTGCATCCCCTTCTTGGTTGTGTTGCTCAAGGAATCCGGGTACCGATCCTGGATGTGTCCACCCAGTCATCGGCGTGCCGGTCGAAGTTCATCCAGATCAGGATCGCCTTGCCGCGCAGGTTGGCCTCCGGCAGGAACCCCCAGAACCGGCTGTCCTCGCTGTTGCCGCGGTTGTCGCCCATGACGAAATAATGCCCTTCCGGCACCGTCCAGTCACCCTCTGCGGCACTGTATCCGCGTTCCAGCACGTAATGCGGTCGCCCGGGCAGGCCTTCGGTCAGGCGTTCGGAGCCGGTGGCGTCCACACCCTGACCCACGCCGCTGTAGATGCCCTCCACCCGGTATGGCAGTGCCTGCCCGTTCACCGTGACCTTGTGGTCGTGGTAGCCGATGGTGTCGCCGGGCACGCCAATCACCCGCTTGATCCAGTCCTGGCGCGGCTGGTGCGGCGGACGGAACACCACCACGTCGCCGCGCGCGGGCTCGCCATTGGCAAGGAACTTCTTGTTGGTGATCGGCCAGCGCAAGCCATAGGCGAACTTGTTGACCAGGATGAAGTCGCCAATCAGCAAGGTCGGCATCATCGAACTGGACGGAATCCGGAACGGCTCGGCCACGAAGCTGCGCAGGCCCAGCACCAGCGCCAGGATCGGGAAGAAGGCCTTGGCGTAATCGACGACGACCGGCTCCTTCCCTTCGTCCAGCAGGCCGGCGGCTTGTGCGCGGCGCTTGGCGAAGAACAGCTTGTCCAGCAGCCAGACCAGGCCGGTGAATGCGGTCAGGACGACCAGGATTGTCTCGAACCACACCATCATGCCGCGTTCTCCATCGGTTTCAGCCCCTCTCCCTCCGGGGAGGGGTTGGGGTGAGGGTTCGGCACGGGAGTGATGCCGCATCGCTACGGCGTACCCTCATCCGGCCTTCGGCCACCTTCTCCCGAAGGGAGAAGGAAAAGCAGCTTACTTGCTGTCCACTTGCAACACCGCCAGGAATGCTTCCTGCGGAATCTCCACCCGCCCAACCTGCTTCATCCGCTTCTTGCCTTCCTTCTGCTTCTCCAGCAGCTTCTTCTTGCGGGTGGCATCGCCACCGTAGCACTTCGCCAGCACGTTCTTGCGCAGCGCCTTGACCGTGGTGCGGGCGATGATCTGCGCGCCGATGGCGGCCTGGATCGCCACGTCGAACATCTGCCGGGGGATCAGATCCTTCATCTTCTCGCACAGCTCGCGGCCACGGCGATCCGCGTGCGAACGATGGACGATGATCGACAGCGCATCCACGCGATCGCCGTTGATGAGGGTATCCACGCGCACGAACGGGCCGGCATCGAAACGCAGGAAGTGGTAGTCCAGCGAGGCATAGCCACGGCTCACCGACTTCAGCTTGTCGAAGAAGTCCAGCACCACTTCGGCCATCGGCAGTTCATAGCTGATCTGCACTTGGCTTGCCATGTAGGTGATGCCGATCTGCACGCCGCGCTTGTCCTCGCACAGCTTGATGATGTTGCCGATGTAGGTTTCCGGGGTGAGGATGTTGGCGCGGATGATCGGCTCGCGGATTTCCTGCACCATGTTGGCCGGCGGCAGCTTGGCCGGGTTGTCCATCGGCACGATGGCACCGTCGGTCTTGAGCACCTCGTAGATCACCGTTGGCGCGGTGGAAATCAGGTTCAGGTCGTACTCGCGCTCCAGCCGCTCCTGCACGATTTCCATGTGCAGCATGCCAAGGAAGCCACAGCGGAAGCCGAAGCCCATCGCTTCCGAGCTTTCCGGCTCGAAGCGCAGCGCGGCATCGTTCAGGCGCAGCTTTTCCAGCGCCTCGCGCAGCGCCGGATAGTCCTCGGCATCGACCGGGAACAGGCCAGCGAACACGCGCGGCTGCATTTCCTGGAAGCCGGGCAACGGCGCAGGCGCGGGATCGTTCGCCAGCGTCAGCGTGTCGCCCACCGGCGCGCCGTGAACGTCCTTGATGCTGGCGGTGATCCAGCCCACCTCGCCCGCGCGCAGTACCGGCAACACCTTGCGCTTGGGCGTGAACACGCCGACCGCGTCAACCTGATGCGCGCGGCCCGTGCTCATCACCAGCATCTTGTCGCCGGGTTTCAGCTCGCCCTGCATCACCCGCACCAGCGAGACCACGCCGAGGTAGTTGTCGAACCACGAATCGATGATGAGCGCCTGCAGCTTGTCGGTGTCGCGCGGCTGCGGTGGTGGGATGCGATGGACGATGGCTTCCAGCACGTCGCCGACGTTGAGGCCGGTCTTGGCGGAAATCGCCACCGCATCGGCGGCGTCGATGCCGATCACGGCCTCGATCTCTTCCTTGACCTTGTCGATGTCGGCGGTGGGCAGGTCGATCTTGTTCAGCACCGGCACCACTTCCAGCCCCTGCTCCACGGCGGTGTAGCAGTTGGCGACCGATTGCGCTTCCACGCCCTGCGCGGCATCGACCACCAGCAGCGCGCCTTCGCAGGCAGCAAGCGAGCGGCTGACTTCGTAGCTGAAGTCAACGTGGCCGGGGGTGTCGATGAAGTTCAGGAAGTAGGTATTGCCGTCCTTCGCCTTGTACGGCAGCGAGACGGACTGCGCCTTGATGGTGATGCCGCGCTCGCGCTCGATCGGGTTGGAGTCGAGCACCTGCGCTTCCATCTCGCGATCCTGCAGGCCACCGCACAACTGGATGATGCGGTCGGCCAGCGTCGATTTGCCGTGATCGACATGGGCGATGATGGAGAAGTTGCGGATGAACCGCATCGAGTCGTGCTGCATGGAGCGGGCCATCCAAAAGCGGCTGCGGGCTGCGACGGCAGCGGGTCGCGGCCAGTCGGGAATCAAGCCGTCCATTATCGCACAGCGCCGCCCGCGCCTTGTCCCGGCACGGGCGAACGCCGATGCAGACCGGCGGATCAGTCCTCCGCCGGGTTCACCGTGACGTACTGGGTGCCGCCGCCGCGACGGACAAGCAGCATCACCGGCTTGCCTGCGCCGGCTGCCTTCAAGCGGGCATCCAGCGCGGCAGCATTGCCCACATCAACACGGCCCACCGCCAGGATCACGTCGCCCGGGAGCAGCACCTCGCGCGCGGCCTGCCCTTCGATCCTCGCAACCAGCACGCCTTCGCCCGGCCGCAAGCCCAGCCGTTCGCGCTGCTGCGCGGTCAGGTCCTGGCCGATGATGCCCAGCGGGTTGCCCTTGGCTTCGGTGGGCGCGCGCGGTGCCTGCTCGCTTTCATCAGCGGAGGCAACGCCCTCGGTCAGCGCATCCAGTGTTGCGGTCAGGCTGCGCGGCTTGCCGTCGCGGATCACCTCCACCTGCACCTTGGTACCCGGCGCCATCGCGCCGATGATCGGCGGCAGGTCGCTGGAATCCTGGATGGCCTGTCCGTTGACACTGCGGATCACGTCCTGGCGCTGGATGCCGGCCTTGTCTGCCGGACTGCCCGGCTCTACCCGCGCCACCAGCGCACCGCGTGCATCGGGCAGGCCCAACGCCTGCGCATCATCGCGCGTCATCTGCTGGATCTGCACGCCCAACTGCCCGCGCGTCACCTTGCCGCTGGCCTTGAGCTGCTGCGCCGCGTTCATCGCCACATCGATCGGGATGGCGAAGCTCACGCCCATGTAGCCACCGGAATTGCTGAAAATCTGCGAATTGATGCCGACCACCTGCCCGCGCGTATCCAGCAGCGGGCCACCGGAATTGCCGCGATTGATCGCCACGTCGGTCTGGATGAACGGCACGTAGCGCTGGCCGGAATAGGGATTGGCGCGGCCCACCGCACTGACGATGCCGGCAGTGACCGAATGGTCGAAGCCAAACGGCGAACCGATCGCCACCACCCACTGGCCGGGCTTGATCGCGCTGGAATCGCCGATGCGCAAGACCGGCAGGCCGCTGGCGTCGATCTTCAGCAGGGCCACGTCGGATTGTTCGTCGCTGCCAATCACTTTCGCGGTGAACTCGCGGCGATCAGCCAGGCGAATGCGCACCGTGTCCGCGCCATCGACCACATGATGATTGGTGAGGATGTGGCCGTCGGCGGAAATGAGGAAGCCTGTCCCCTGCGAAACGCCACGCGGACGCGCTTCCGGCATGCCCGGCATCGGCGACATGCCGGGGCCGAAGAAGCGGCGGAAGAACTCGGGAATGTCCGCCTCATCCGGCAACTGCTGGCTGCGCTGCGCGGTCGAAGTGGATTTGCTGCCAATCTCGGCCTGCACGCTGACCACGGCTGGGCCAACCTGCTCCACCAGCCGGGTGAAATCAGGCAGTCCGGCCACCAGTTGCGGCGCGGGCGTGGTGGGTTGTGTCGCCAGCGGCGTCTGCGCATTGGCGGTGTTCTGGCCGCTGCAGGCAACAACGCCAACCACCGCCAGCGCGGCGGTCAGCAACAGGGGGCGCAGGGTGAATTGCTTGGGTGCAGGCATCTTCGACGAATCCTTGTTCGCGTGGATGGAAAGTGGATGCAGCGATGCGCGGCTCAGGGCTGATCGCTGCCGGACAGTTGTTCGGGCGTGGGCGATGCCGATGTGTCATCGTGTACTTCCGAAGCCGGATCGGCAGCCGGGGATTGCACAGGCGTGACCGGCGCTTGCAGCGGCGCATACACCGGCAGCCGATGCACGGGCTCGCCAAAGCCCACCGTCAAACCGTCATTGCTGTACTGCGGCAGCACCGAACGCGGCCACGGGCGGGTGGCGATTTCCGGCTGCGGCACCACGACCGGCAGCACG
This sequence comes from Thermomonas sp., assembly GCF_047606765.1. Lineage (GTDB taxonomy): Bacteria > Pseudomonadota > Gammaproteobacteria > Xanthomonadales > Xanthomonadaceae > Thermomonas. Next base: position 23,683 of record NZ_JASGED010000011.1, read on the forward strand.
GCGACCGCATGGTCTGCAACCGCTACATCTGCAACCGCCACGGCCATGGGAGCGTGCGTGGCATCACGCGCAGCGCGGCGCGCGACACGCGGTGCAGGCGCAGATTGCCGCACGGTATTCGCCGCCAGTGTCTGTGGCGCAACATCGACCGCAGCGACCGTAACAGGCTGTGGCTGCGGCGCGGGCACATCAGCGATCACGGGCGTCGTGACCGGCGCTGCCGCGACGGTTGCAGCAACAGATGCGGGCGTTTCGTGCTGCGGCGTGCGCACGATCAACGCCACCATCGCCAGCGATGCGGCCATCGCCGCACCGCCACCCCAGCGCAGCCACTGCGGCATGCGCGATGCCTGCTGCGCCTGCGCCGGTGCTGCAACGGCATCGCCATGCAGGGCAGCGGACACGCGCGCTGCGAAATCCGCCGGCATGCGTCGCGTCGGTGCCAACCCGCGCATCACTTCGCCAGCGGTGCGCCAGCGTTCCCAGGATTCGGCCAATGAGGTGTCGTGTTGCAGGCGGCGCAGCAGGAAGCGGGTCTCATCCGGCGGCAGCGCGCCGTCCATCAGCGCAGACAGTTGTTCGCGACTGCTCAATTGGGTGAGGTCATTGGCCTGCAGATCGTTGTCGGTATTCATGGCTGTATGCCTGTCATGCGTGCGAGCGTTTCGGCAGATCGTCGTGGTCAAGCAAGGGCTTCATGCGGGCGTCGATGGCTTCGCGGGCGCGGAAGATGCGTGAACGCACCGTGCCCACCGGGCAGCCCATGCGTTCGGCGATCTCCTCGTAGCTCATGCCTTCCATTTCGCGGAAGGTGATCGCCTCGCGCAGTTCCTGTGGCAGGTCTTCGACCGCGCGCAACACGGTTTGTTCCAGTTGCTGGCGCATCAATTCGCGCTCGGGCGTGTCGTTGTCGCGCAGGCGCAGGCCGGATTCGAAGTGCTCGGCATCGTCGATGTCGATGTCATCGCCGGGTGGCCTGCGGTTGTGCGCCACCAGATGGTTCTTGGCGGTGTTCACCGCGATCCGGTGCAGCCAGGTGGAGAACTGCGCATCGCCACGAAAACCGCCGATGGCGCGATAGGCGCGGATGAAGGTCTCCTGCGCCACGTCCTGCACTTCCGCCCAGTCATGCACGTAGCGGGAAATCAGCGCACCGACCCGGTGCTGGTACTTGCGCACCAGCAGGTCGAAGGCCGTGTTGTCGCCGCGCTGCACGCGGGCGACAAGATCCTGATCCAGCGCTTGCGACACCCGATCCTCCGTCATTCGCGCCGTACCTCGGTTGCTCGGGCCCGGTCGCGTCCGGGCGTTATGACAGGGGCGGGCCGCGAAAGTTCCGTGCCGGCCCACCCGGCATGGTGCCGATTAGACACGTATTCAAGTTTTCGCGGGCTACGATAGCCGTCTCCCACCTGTATGGATGGCATGTACATGGCCGAATCGACCATCACCAGCTTCGACGGACTGCACCTGCGCCACTGGAAGGCCGAGCGCCGCGACGACGGCGTGCTGGTGCTTGTTTTCGACCGCGCCGACGCGCCGGTCAACGCCTTCTCGCAGGACGTGCTGATCGAACTTGGCGATGTGGTCGAACGCATCGCCATCGACCCGCCCAAGGGCGTGGTGCTCGCGTCCGGCAAGGCCAGCGGCTTCATCGCCGGGGCCGACCTCAAGGAGTTCCAGCAGTTCGACATAAAGGGCACGGTGGACGACGCCATCCGTCGCGGCCAGTCGGTGTTCCAGAAGCTGGCCGAACTGCCCTGCCCCACGGTGGCCGCGATCCACGGCTTCTGCATGGGCGGCGGCACCGAGATTTCGCTGGCCTGCCGCTACCGCGTTGCCAGCAGCGATGCGTCCACCCGCATCGGCCTGCCCGAGACGCAGCTTGGCATCTTCCCCGGCTGGGGCGGCAGCGCACGCCTGCCGCGTCTGGTGGGCGCACCGGCTGCGATGGACATGATGCTGACCGGGCGCGCACTGAGCGCGAAGGCTGCACGCGCCATCGGGCTGGTGGACAAGGTGGTGGAACCCGCCGTGTTGATCGATGCCGCGGCGACGCTGGCGCTGAAAGGCACGCAGCGCCCGTTCAAGCAGCGCGCACTCGGCTGGCTCACCAATACCTTCATCGCGCGCAAACTGCTAGCGCCGCAGATGGTCAAGCAGGTCGCACGCAAGGCGAAGAAAGACCACTACCCCGCGCCCTATGCACTGATTTCGACGTGGGAGCGCAGCGGCGGCAAGGGCATGCAAGGCAGGCTGGACGCCGAGCGCCGCGCGGTGGTCAAGCTGGCCGGCACGCCGACCGCGCGCAACCTCATCCGCATCTTCTTCCTGACCGAACGCCTGAAGGGGCTGGGCAAGGGCGAATCCGGCATCCAGCGCGTGCATGTGGTCGGCGCGGGCGTGATGGGCGGCGACATCGCCGCGTTCGCCGCCTACAAGGGCTTTACGGTGACCTTGCAGGACCGCGAGCAACGCTTTATCGACGGCGCATTGCAGCGCGCGCGGGCGCTGTTCGAGAAACGTGTGAAGGATGAAACCAGGCGTCCGGAAGTTGCCGCGCGGTTGAAGTCTGACCTCGACGGCACAGGCGTACCCGAGGCCGATCTGGTCATCGAAGCCATCATCGAGAACCCCGATGCCAAGCGCGACCTGTATCAGTCGGTGGAGCCGCGCCTGAAAACGGACGCACTGCTGACCACCAATACCTCGTCGATTCCGCTGGATGAACTGCGCGAACACATCGCCCGCCCGGCGCAGTTCGCCGGCCTGCACTACTTCAACCCAGTGGCGCAGATGCCGCTGGTGGAAATCATCCGCCACGACGGCATGGCCGCCGAGACCGAGCGCCGGCTGGCCGCGTTCTGCAAGGCGCTGGGCAAATTCCCGGTGCCGGTGGCCGGGACGCCCGGCTTCCTCGTGAACCGCGTGCTGTTCCCGTACATGCTGGAAGCCGCCACCGCCTATGCCGAGGGCATTCCCGGCGCAGCCATCGACAAGGCGGCGGTGAAGTTCGGCATGCCGATGGGGCCGATCGAGCTGATCGACACCGTGGGCCTGGACGTGGCCGCAGGCGTAAGCAAGGAACTGGCGCCTTTCCTCGGCCTTGACGTACCGGCGGCGCTGGCGACCGTCGAAAAAGACAAGCGCGGCAAGAAGGACGGCCAGGGCATCTACAAATGGGAGAACGGCAAAGCCGTGAAGCCCGAACTGCCCGCCGGCTACACCGCGCCCGACGATCTGGAAGACCGCCTGATCCTGCCCCTGCTCAACGAAGCCGTGGCCTGCCTGCACGACGGCGTGGTGGCCGATCCCGACCTGCTGGACGCCGGCGTGATCTTCGGTACCGGCTTCGCCCCATTCCGTGGCGGCCCGATCCAGCACATCCGCGCCACCGGTGCCGATGCGCTGCTGGAGCGGTTGAAGGCGCTGCAGGCGAAATACGGCGAACGCTTCGCACCGCGCGCGGGCTGGGACAACCCGGCGCTGCGCGAGCCGGCATAAGTCATCCGCCACCCGCATTCGTAGTTGCGGAGCTTGCTCCGCATGTTTTCTCCCTTCTCCCCGCGCGGCGGGGAGAAGGTGCCGAAGGCGGATGAGGGGTAATCGGCAACAGCGCCCTCACCCACCTTCGGCACCCTCTCCCGCAAGCGGGAGAGGGAAAAAGCACGGCGCGTCGAACTCCCGCAATAGGATCAAGCACAACTCGGCACCTGGGCTGCGCATCACATCGTCTGGGTCGGCTTGTCCGCGTTCAGGGTGCCGGCCAGCGTGGTTTCGATCTTGCTGCGCACTGCTTCGCCTTCGGCGGTCTCGGCGAACTGCACGCCGATGCCGGCGGTGCGGTTGCCCTGTGCGCCGGTCGGGGTGACCCAGCAGACCTTGCCGGCCACCGGCAGACGCTCGGAGGAATCCGGCAGGGTCAGCAGCAGGAAGACTTCGTCACCAAGGAAGTAGCGGCGCGCGGTCGGCACGAAGATCGCGCCGTGCCGGATGTACGGCATGTAGGCGTTGTAAAGCGAGGCCTTATCCTTGACCACCAGCGACAGGATGCCCTGTCGTGCGCCTCCGCCCATCGGACTGCTCATGCGTCTTTCCCCATCGGACTTACTGGTTTCGATACCACGTCATCAGTGATTCGGCCACCGCCAGATCGGCCCGCACCGTGCTGCGCAGCAGCTCGCGGGCGCGGTTGGCGGCGTCGAATCGCGCGGCCAGCCTGCGGGTTGCAGCCGCATCGGTCAAGCCCGCCGCCTCATGCAGGGCCAGTTCGGCCAGATGCTGGAGGCGTTCTGCGGCACGCCCGTCGGCCACCCAGCGCTGGGCGACCTCAATCGGCGTGCCCTGCGCACCCTGCAATGCCTGCGCGTCCTGCGCCACCGAGCGGCGCAGTTCCAGCCCGTCGCCTTGCAGCCAAGCATCGGCCAGACCGGGGTGTCCGCGTGCGGCGTCCAGCGCTTCCTCCGCCAGTGCCGGCGCATGCCCGCGTCCACGCAGCCAGTCCAGCGCTTCGGCGCGCGGCGGCAGGCGCAGCTCCAGCCGCTGACAGCGGCTGCGAATGGTCGCCGGCAGTCGCGCCGGGTTGGACGACAGCAACCACAGGTAACGGCCCGGCTGCGGCTCCTCCAGCGTTTTCAGCAGCGCGTTGAAGGCGTTCCAGTTGATCGCATCGACCGGATCGACGATCACCACCTGCGCGCCGCCAAGCTGGGCGGTCAGGCCCATCGACTCGGACAGACTGCGGATCTGCTCGATGACGATTTCACCGCGCGGCTTGCCGGTCTTCTGGTTGACCTCGTAGCCCAGCAGTTGCAGATCCGGATGCGCGCTATGCCCCCACGGATGCGACAGGCTGCCGTCCGGGCGCGTTTCCACCGGCTCGTACTGCGAACGCGCCGCGAACAGGGTGCAGCTTTTGCACACACCGCAGGCCTCGCCATCCGCACGCGGCGACAGGCACAGCACGCGCCGCGCCAGATGTTCCGCCATCGCCCGCTTGCCGATCAGCGGCGGGCCGACGATCAAGGTGGCATGGCCGAAGTGGCCGGCGGCGATGGCATCGGCGGCCTGCGCGCAGGCGCGCTGCTGCCACGGTGCGAGCGGTGGCAGGTTCATGCCTGCGCCTTCCTGTACTCGGCCAGCGCGGCCAGTGCCGATGCCGCAACGGTGGCCGCATCCGGACTGGCATCGATCACGCGGATGCGGTGCGGGCATTGCGCAGCGCGCGCGAGGAAGCCTGCGCGCACGCGCTCGAAGAAATCGTCGCGCTCGCGCTCGATGCGGTCGGGCGATGCGCCGCCAAGCAGGTCGCGCCCGCGCGTGCGTTCGCGCGCATGGGCAACGCCAAGGTCGAGCAGCAGGGTCAGGCCCGGCTCGATGCCCACCGCATGGCGCTCCAGTTCGGCGATGAATGCCATGTCCATGCCGCGTGCCGCACCCTGATAGGCGTAGCTGGAATCGGTGAAGCGGTCGCTGATGACCCACGCGCCGCATGCCAGCGCCGGCAGCACCACTTCCTGCACATGCTGCGCGCGCGCGGCGAACATCAGCAGCAGTTCGGCCTGCTGATGCACGGGCTCATCGCCCGCCACCAGCAGCAGATCGCGGATGCGCTCTGCCAGCGGCGTGCCCCCGGGTTCGCGGGTGCTGACCACATCAAAACCCTCGGCCAGCAGCGCATCGCGCAGCGCATGCAGCACCGTGCTCTTGCCCGCGCCCTCGCCGCCTTCGATGGTCAGCAGCCGTGGCTGGCGTTGCAGCATGCCCGTCACTTCGGCGTGGCTCCCTCGCGCTCGGCCTGCCGCTGCGTGCGGTAGCGTTGCACGTAGTCACGCACGGCGCTGTTGTGTTCGTCCAGCGAGCGACTGAACACATGCCGCCCGCTGCCATCGCCGACCGCGACGAAAAACAGCGCGTCGCCGCGCAACGGCTGGGTCGCCGCACGCAGCGCCGCCTTGCCCGGCATCGCAATCGGCGTGGGCGTCAGCCCGGCGCGGGTGTAGGTGTTGTACGGCGTGTCGGTGGTCAAGTCACTGCGACGTATGTTGCCGGCATAGGCCGCGCCCATGCCATAGATCACGGTGGGGTCGGTCTGCAGGCGCATGCCGGTTTCCAGCCTGCGCACGAACACGCCAGCAATCTGCGGGCGTTCCTCGGCGATGCCGGTTTCCTTCTCCACGATGGACGCCAGGATCAGCGCCTCGTCCTTCGTCTTCAGCGGCAGGCCATCCGCGCGCGATTCCCACGCGGCATCCAGCGCCTTCTCCATTGCCGCATGTGCGCGCTTGAGAATGTCGAGGTCGGTATCGCCCTTCGTCCAGGCATAGGTTTCCGGCAGGAAGCGCCCTTCAGGATGCTGGCCTGCATGGCCCAATGCCTGCATCAGCGCGGCATCGTCCATCGCCGCTGTTTGCTGCCCCAGCATCGGCACGTTCTTCAATGCCGCGCGCAGGTCGCGGATGTTCCAGCCTTCGACGATGGTGAACATGCGCCGCACCACCTTGCCGTCGCGCATCGCAAGCAGGAGCGTGCGCGGCGAGGTGTCCTGCGCCAGCGCGTATTCGCCCACCTGCAACTTGCCCGCGGCCTGTGTCTGCCGCGCCAGCACGCGCCAGTAGAAGGACTCGCCGGTAGCGACGCCCTGCGCCTGTAACTTGCCCAGCACCTTGCCCAGGTTGTCGCCACGCTCGACCACAAGACTGGCATCGGGCGCGATGCCGGCCAGTGGCGCATCGACGAACGCCTGATAACGCTGCCACTGCCATGCCGCAGCAGCCACGGCAAGCAAAAGCAGGAACATCACGAAGCGCAGGAATGCGCCGCCGGCAGCGCCACGCTTCATGCAGCCTCCACGGATTCGGAAAACATCGGGTACGCCATGGCCAGTCGCGCCTGCAGGTCGGTGATTGCCGAATGCGGCGACCATGCGCGCGCACCCAGCGTCGAGACCGGCAGGATACCGCGCACGGCGTTGCACAAGGCCAGTGCGTCGGCAGATTCGACCTCGCTCATCGACAGGTCGCGGGTTTCCGCCAGCCCATGCTCCAGCAGCCAGCCACGCAGCACGCCGGCCACACCGCAGCGTTCCAGCGGCGGCGTCAGCCAGCGGCCATCGCGATGAACAAGCAGATTCGCGGACGTCGCGGACACCACACGACCTTCGGCATCGCACATCAGGCCCTCATCGCAACCGGCGCGTTCGGCCTCGGCGCGGGCCAGCACCTGCTCCAGCCGGTTGCAGTGCTTGATCCCGGCCAATGCAGGCTGTGCGGCCAGACGGGTGTCGCAGGCATGCAGGCGCAGACCGGCAGGCGTCGATGCAGGCAGCGGATGCAGCGCCAGCATCCACACCGGCGGCGCCTCGGCAGGCGGCGCGTAGCCACGCCCGCCGTCGCCGCGCGTGAGCAGGAGTTTGAGGACGCCGGCATCAACGCCATGGATGACTGCTGCAATGCGCGCTTCGACGAAGGCCACATCCGGCAATGCGATCCCGAGCCGATCGGTGCCTTCGCGCAGGCGTGCGAGATGCCGTGACCACAGCGGCAACGCGCCACGATGCACGCGCATGGTTTCAAACACGCCGTCGCCGTAGTTCAGGCCGCGATTGGATGGCGCAATCGCATCAATGCGGCGGAGCCCCATGAAAACAGCGCACTGCAAGCCCCTCTCCCCTCGGGAGAGGGGTTGGGGTGAGGGTACGGAGACATCGTGATGTTCCGCCATCACCGAACCCTCTCCCCCGCCCCCTCTCCCGAAGGGAGAGGGGAGAAAAGCAACGCTGCATTCATGCCTCGACCCCCAATGCCCGCAACATCCCGCGCGCCTTGGCCCGCGTCTCGTCCAGCTCGCGCTGCGGGTCGGAGTCGATCACGATGCCCGCGCCGGTGCGGAAGCGCAACGCATCGCCTTCCACCTCCGCGCTGCGGATCAGGATGTTCAGATCCATGTCGCCATCGCGGCCCAGCCAGCCCATCGCGCCGGTGTAGGCACCGCGCCCCACGCCTTCCAGCGCCGCCACGATCTGCATGCAGCGCACCTTCGGGCAACCGGTAATCGTGCCGCCGGGAAACACGGCCGCGATCACCTGCCCCGGCGTCGTGTCATCGCGCAGGCTGCCGCGCACATTGCTGACGATGTGGTGGACGTGGGCATAGCTTTCCACCGTCATCAGTTCATCCACCTGCACGCTGCCGGCTCGGCATACGCGGCCAAGGTCGTTGCGCTCCAGATCGATCAGCATGACGTGTTCGGCGCGCTCCTTGGGATGACCGACCAGTTCACGGATGCGCGCGGCATCGTCATCCCCATCGAAACGCGGACGGGTGCCGGCAATCGGGCGTGTGGCGACTTCGCGCCCCTGCACCGCCACCAGCCGCTCAGGAGAAGCGCTGACCACGCTGCCATGCGATGTGCGGAAGATGCCGGCGAACGGCGCAGGGTTGTGCATGCGCAGGCGCTGGAACAACGCAGCGGGATCGACCGGCGCATCAAATGCCACATGCCAACCACGCGACAGGTTGACCTGGAACACGTCGCCAGCGGCGAGGTAGTCCAGCACCTTGGTCACGCCGTCCAGATAACGCTGCGGATCGTCCTCATCAATGCGCGCAGGCGTTGCCCATGTGGGCAGTGGCGCAAGCGCATTTGCACGTTCGATATCGTGTTCGATGCGCGCCAACCACTGGCCCTCCTCTTCCTCGGCCACCGCGATGCATTCGCCGCGCACGCGGTCGCGCAGGATCGTCGCCCGGCAACGCAGCGCCACTGCCACCGGCAAGCCGCCTTCGGCATCCGGCAGACGCAACACCGGCTCCACCTGCGCGGCGAGTTCGTAGCCCAGCAGCAGCGCCCAGCCGCCGCGGAACAGTGGCGCGGCATCGTCATGCTCGATGCGCGCGGCCCGCCAATGCGCATCGAGCACGTCGAGGAATGCGCCTTCCAGCACATTGCCGGATTGATCGCGCACCTCGCCGTCGCGATGCAGCGCGACGGCTTCGCCATCGTGTACCAGCAGCATGTCGCGCTGCCCATGCGCGCCGGTGGCGCTGGATTCCAGCAGGACTGGGTAGCGCGCCGGGTCGAGGCGGTGCAGGGACAGCAGGTCGAAGTTGGCGGGAAGCGGGTGGATCAGCACTTTTGATTCCCGTCATCCCGGCGAAAGCCGGGATCCAGTTTTTCCGATGTCTCCAGCAAAAGGCTGGATTCCGGCGTGCGCCGGAATGACGGCATGACTCAAATCCGCCTGAACACCAGCGTGCCGTTGGTGCCGCCGAAGCCGAAGCCGTTGGACACCGCCACGTCGATCTTCGCCTCGCGCGCCGTGTTTGGCACGTAATCCAGGTCGCAACCTTCGCCCGGATTTTCCAGGTTGATGGTCGGCGGAATGATGCCGGTCTGCAGCGCCTTGATCGTGTAGATCGCTTCCACGCCGCCGGCAGCGCCCAGCAGGTGGCCGGTCATCGATTTGGTGGAGCTGACCATCGTCTTGTGCGCGTGGTCGCCCAGCGCGCGCTTGATCGCCAGCGTTTCGGCAAGGTCGCCCAGCGGCGTGCTGGTGCCGTGCGCGTTGAGGTAGCCGACGTCGGTCGCGTTCACGCCGGCATCGCGCAGCGCCATCGCCATGCAGCGCGCGGGGCCTTCGCCGTTCTCGCTGGGCGCAGTCATGTGGAAGGCATCGGACGATGCGCCGAAGCCGGCCAGCTCGCAGTAAATGCGCGCGCCACGGGCCTTGGCGTGTTCGTATTCCTCCAGCACGAGGATGCCGGCGCCGTCGCCCAGCACGAAGCCGTCGCGCTGTGCATCCCACGGCCGCGAGGCGCGGGTCGGATCGTCGTTGCGGGTGCTCATCGCCTTCATCGCGCAGAAGCCGCCCATCGAGGTCGGCGAGCTGCCGCGTTCCGCGCCGCCGGCGAACATCACGTCGGCATCGCCGTGCTGGATCATGCGCATCGCCATGCCGATGCTGTGGTTGGCGGTGGCGCAGGCGGAGACGGCGGAGAACGTCGGCCCCTTGATGCCGGTCATCAGCGAAAGCTGGCCCGGCAGCATGTTGATGATGGTGCTGGGGATGTAGAACGGGCTGATCTTGCGCACCCCGCCCTCGTGCAGCTTGATCGCGGTTTCCTCGATGCCCCAGATGCCGCCGATGCCCGCGCCGATCAGCGCGCCGATGCGCTCGGCGTTGGCGTCGGTCACCTCCAGCCCGGCGTCGTCCTTCGCCATCAGCGAGGCGGCCATGCCGTAGTGGATGAAGTGGTCCATCTTCTTCGCATCCTTCGGATTCACCCAGCGGGTGATGTCGAAGTCGCGGATTTCGCCGGCGATGCGGGTTGGATAGGTGGACGCATCGAAACCCGTCACCGCACCGATGCCGGAACGGCCATTGACGATGCCGTCCCAGTTGCTGGGCAGGTCGTTGCCCAGCGGCGAGACGATGCCCATTCCCGTTACCACGACGCGACGCTTCGACATGACGATTCTCCGAAAACTGCGGTGACACAAACGCACGGGGCCGCGATCTGCGGCCCCTGCGGCACTACGGAATGGATCAGCGATGCGCCTTCATTTCGCAGTGCTTTTCCTGTTGAAAGTCCGGCCATGGATGGCCGGGCTTTTGTTCAGGGATGAACGTTATGACTTGACGTGGGCCTTGATGTAGTCGATAGCAGCCTGCACGGTGCTGATTTTCTCGGCTTCTTCGTCCGGGATCTCGCACTCGAATTCTTCTTCCAGCGCCATCACCAGCTCGACGGTGTCGAGCGAGTCCGCGCCGAGGTCGTCCACGAACGACGCGCTGGTGGTGACGTCTTCTTCCTTGACGCCCAGTTGTTCGACGACGATCTTCTTGACGCGCTCTTCGATGTTGCTCATGTTGCTCTGCTCCTCAGGGGGCTGTTATCGGGGTTAGTGTACGGGAAAGCGGGGCGGCGCAAGCGGCGACTCGACAATGCCGAGCACAGCAGGCCAGACCAAGGCACTCATGGCATGTACATGCCGCCATTGACGTGCAGGGTCTCGCCGGTGATGTAGCTGGCGGCGGGGCCGGCAAGGAAGGCCACCGCGCGGGCGATGTCGGCCGGTTCGCCGAGGCGACCCAGCGCGATCTGGCCCAGCATGGCTTCCTTGGCGGCTTCCGGCAGGTCGGCGGTCATGTCGGTGGCGATGAAACCGGGGGCCACCACATTCACGGTGACCCCGCGCGAGCCGATTTCCTTCGCCAGCGACTTGCTGAAGGCGATGATGCCGGCCTTGGCCGCGGCGTAATTGGCCTGCCCGGCATTGCCGGTGACGCCGATCACCGAGGCGATGTTGACGATGCGGCCCTTGCGCGCCTTCATCATCCCGCGCAGCACGGCCTTGGAGGCGCGATAGACGGAGGTCAGGTTGGTGTCGAGGATGGCCTGCCAGTCCTCGTCCTTCATCCGCATCAACAGGTTGTCGCGGGTGATGCCGGCATTGTTGACGAGGATGCCGATGCCGCCGAACTCCGACGACACGGCATCGATCAAGGCCTCGATGGCACCAGCCTCGTTGACGTTGAGGCGACGCCCGTGGCCACCCACGGCAGCGAGCCGATCGGCAATCGCCTGCGCGCCGGCATCACTGGTGGCGGTGCCGATCACGGTTGCGCCCTGCGCCGCCAGTTCATCGGCAATCGCCGCGCCAATCCCGCGCGATGCGCCAGTGACCAGTGCGACTTCGCCCTTCAACGGCCCGCTCTCAGACAACACGTTACTCATGCGTTCCATTCCTCGATGGCACCGGCGAACTCCGCCGGCGTGCCCAATGCGCGTGCATCGAGCGATTTGTCGATGCGCTTGACCAACCCGGCCAGCACCTTGCCCGGGCCGCATTCGCCGATGCGGGTGATGCCGCGCGCGGCCAGCGCCTGCACGCAACCCGTCCACTGCACCGGCAGGTAGAGCTGGCGCACCAGCGCGTCCTGAATGGCGGCGATACTGTCATGCACCTGCGCGTCCACGTTTTGCACCACCGGCAGCGACGGCTGCGACCAGTGCATGCCGGCCATCGCCTGCGCCAGCCGGTTGGCGGCTTCGCGCATCAGCGGCGTGTGCGAAGGCACGCTGACCGCCAGCTTGACCGCCTTGCGCACGCCCTTTTCCTGCAACAGGGCCAGCGCGCGATCCACCGCCGCAGCATCGCCGCCAATCACGATCTGCCCCGGCGAGTTGTAGTTGGCCGGCACGACGACTTGCGCGCCGGATGCCTCCACACACACGGCTTCAACCAGGGCATCTTCCGCGCCCAGCACGGCCGCCATCGCGCCGGTGCCGGCGGGCGCGGCGTCCTGCATCAACTGGCCACGGATGCGCACCAGATGCGCGCCATCCTTCAGCGACAGTGCGCCGGCTGCGACCAGCGCGGTGTATTCGCCCAGGCTGTGGCCGGCCAACACTGTCGGCTGCATGCCGCCCTGCGCCTGCCACAGCCGCCATACCGCAATGCCTGCGGCCAGCAACGCCGGCTGGGTGTATTCGGTGCGGCCCAACATGTCCTCCGGGCCGGCCTGCGCCAGCGCCCAAAGATCAACGCCGGCACCGTCCGAGGCTTCCTCGAAGGTGGCCTTGACCTGCGGATGCAGTTCGGAGAGTTCGGCCAGCATGCCGACCGATTGCGACCCCTGGCCGGGAAAGACCAGGGCAAGTTGTGCGGGATTGGTTTCGCTCACGCAGTCTGGAGGGCGGCAAGCGCCTGATTCATGGGGGTTTGCATGATACGAGCAATTGCTCTAGCGCGTCTGTACCGGGGCGTATTGGGCGCGCGATGCCTTGCTGGCATGGCCTTGTGCCGAGCAAGCTCGGCACCTACGGGACGCGAGCCGTATCCAATGTAGATGCGGAGCTTGCTCCGCATGCCGGCCACTGAAACCATCGCGAGCGCAGTTGGTTCCGATCAGTAGCGCAGCAGCGCCGAACCCCAGGTAAACCCGCCGCCGAACGCTTCCAGCAGCAGCAATTGGCCGCGTTGCACCTTGCCGGAGCGCACCGCTTCGTCCAGCGCCAGCGGCACCGAACCGGACGAGGTATTGCCATGCTTGTCCACGGTGACGATGACGCGATCCATCGGCATTTCCAGCCGCTTGGCGGTGGCTTCGATGATGCGCAGGTTGGCCTGGTGCGGAATCAGCCAGTCCAGTTGGCTGCGATCAAGGCCATTGGCTTCCAGCGTCTCCTCGACCACCGCATCCAGCGCCTTGACCGCGTGCTTGAATACCTCGTTGCCGCTCATGCGGATACGCACGCCGGCCTTGGGCTCATCGTCCTTGAAGCCCGAGGACACGCCCACCGGGCACCACAGCAGCTCCTTCTTGCCGCCATCGGCATGCATATGGGTGCTGATGATGCCGGTCTCTGCATCGGCCTTGAGCACCACCGCGCCGGCACCGTCGCCGAACAGCACGCAGGTGGTGCGGTCGTTCCAGTCCAGCATCCGGGTCAGGGTTTCCGCGCCGATCACCAGCGCGGTTTTCGCCGCGCCGGAACGGATGAACTTGTCGGCCACGGTCAGTGCATAGACGAAGCCGGAACAGGCGGCGTTGACGTCGAACGCCGGGCAACCGTCCGCACCCAGCCGATGCTGGATCAGGCAGGCGGTGGACGGGAAGATCAGGTCGGGCGTGGTGGTGCCGACCACGATCAGGTCGAGCTCCTTCGCATCGACGCCGGCGGCTTCCAGCGCACGCACGGCAGCGTGGTAGCCAAGGTCGCTGGTGGTTTCGCCTTCTGCCGCGAAATGCCGCTGGCGGATGCCGGTGCGGGTGGCGATCCACTCGTCGCTGGTTTCAATGCCGCGTGCGGCCAGGTCGTCATTGGTCAGCACCTGCGCGGGCAGGTAGCTGCCAGTGCCTGCGATGCGGGCGAAGATGCTGCCTTCGGTCTGGCTCATTGCGGCTGGAACTCCCGTGCGAATCCGTCAAGGGTAGCCGATCGGGCCGGATCAGCCGAAATACGGTTTCAGGGACGCACTATCCTGAAGCACACTCCCCGGAACTGGCTTTCCCAGAAACGCCAACGGCCGCGCCAATGGCGCGGCCGGGCGTGATGCGATGACGCGTGCCTTGCGGCCTGCGATCAATCCTCTTCGACCACCTGGGTCTTCGGCGCGATGACCTGCTTGCCGCGGTAGTAACCGTCAGCGGTCACATGGTGGCGCAGATGGGTCTCGCCGCTGGTCGGGTCGGTGGCCAGCTGCTTGGAGGAAAGGGCGTCGTGCGCGCGGCGCATGCCACGGCGGGACGGGGAAACGCGGGACTTCTGGACGGCCATGGGAACAACTCCAAATGAAATCGGTAACTGCCAACTCAGTGCGACATTGTCGCATCTATTCCTTCTTCCAACCCGCCAGTGCCGCAAACGGATTGGCTTGTGCGGTTTCCTCCACGGTGGGTGCGAAGTCGCGCTCGACCGCTTCGGCATCAGGCGCAACCGGCACCACCGGCAACGCCAGAATCAACTCGTCCTCCACCAGCGAGGCCGGCGACAGCATGCCGTCGGCTTCCACCGGCAGTGCCTCGTAATCCGGCGGCAGGGCCGCTTCATCGGCCTCGTCGCGGATCAGCCCCAGCCGCTGCACCAGCTGCACCGGTAGCAGGAAGCGACGCAGGCTGCTCTGGCATTCCAGCGGCAGCTCCGCCTCGATCCGCAGTTCGGCGAACGGCACCTTCAGCACGTCGGTTCCGAACGCGATGGTGTAGCGCACCTCACCTTCCGGATCGAACAGGCTGTCGCGCAGCCGGGTCATCGCCGCCAGCGGAATCCGGCCTTCGAATTCACGCCGCGCCGCGACCATGCGCCAGGCATCCACGCATTCGGGCACCCGGCTGGCTGGCTGGTCGGACATAAGCTGGAGAATGCTACGCGCACCACTTCTCCCTGTCAAATCAAGATGATGCACGGCATCCACGGTTTGCCCTGCTCGCCCGGCTCGCGCAGACTGCGGTGATGAAAACCGCGCTCCCCCTGATCCTCATCCTGCTTGCCTGTACCGGGCTGTGGCTGGCCTTTCGCACGCGCCGGCGCAGCCTTGGCCGGCAACGGGCGATCCACGAATTGCTGAACGCCGCCGACGCGCTGGAAGCCCGCCTGCGCACCGCACGCGGGGAAATCGAAGCAGTCGCAGGTGACCACGAAAACCCGGTGCGCGGGGCGATGCAGGATCTGTTGCGGCAACGCCTGTGGCTGCAGGAACACGCGCGGGACGCCAGCCTGGAGCAGTTGCATGGCGTGCGCGCCGGGCTGGACGCCGCCCGCGCCAGTTTGGAGACGCAGTTGCAGCGGATCGCGCAGGCCCGCGCCGGAGCCGCCTGAATGCCACGCCTGCTGCTGGCTTCGACCTCGCGCTACCGGCGCGAACTGCTGGAACGGCTGCGGCTGCCGTTCGACGTGGCCCGCCCGGAGGTGGATGAAACCCAGCAGCCCGGCGAAACGCCTGTCACGTTGGCCGCGCGACTGGCGCGGGCCAAGGCGCAGGCAGTGGCCACGCAGCATGCCGATGCGTGGGCGCTGGGTTCCGACCAGGTGGCCGAAGTCGAAGGCCGCGCGCTGGGCAAGCCCGGCACGCGCGACATGGCGATCGCGCAACTGCGCGCCATGTCCGGGCGCACGGTGCGCTTCCATACCGCGCTTTGCATCGCACATGCCGATGGCCGCGCGTTCGATGCCATCGACCTGACCGAGGTGCGCTTCCGCGCGCTTCACGATGCCGAAATCGAACGCTATGTCGATGCCGAGCAGCCGCTTGACTGCGCCGGCAGCTTCAAGTCGGAAGGACTGGGCATCACCCTGTTCGAGGCCATCGACAACCGCGACCCGACTGCGCTGATCGGACTGCCGCTGATCGCCACCTGCGCACTGCTGCGGCAAGCCGGGTTTCGCTTGCCCTAGCGCACCAGCAGAGGCTGCTCCGCCCAATCCTCGACGCTGCCATCGCCACCGGTGATGCGCAGGCCCAGCCAGTGCCGCCCCGGCGGCAGGCCGCTTGCATCCACCTCGGCGCGGAACTGCACCTGCGGCATGCGCGGGTCGCGCGAGGCACCGCGCAGGAAACCGCGTAACCACTGGTTGTCGCCGGCAAGCGCAGCGCGTGCGATCACGCGGCCATCCAGCGTCACATCGATGCGGCGCACACCCACCACATCCTTGACCGCCCAGCCCTGCACCACGAATCGCGCCGGCACCAGCGCACCGGCAGCGGGCGCATCGATATTTGCCAGCACAGGCGTCACGCACGGCCCATCGCTGCGCGTTGCCTGCAATGCAAACAGCAGGAAGCGCTGGCGACCACGGTCGATGTTCAATACCTGCGGCGCGGGCAGCGGCCCCACCTGCCGGCACAGTTGCTGGTAATACGGCAGCAATTCACTGAACTTCACGTTGCGCGCCGCCACCGCCAGCAGCATCGGCGCAGCGCGCGCGCCATCGTGCTGCAAGCCCCACAGCGCAAGCTGCGGGGCGCGGCCATGCTGGTGGTTGAGCGGATGATCGAGCACGGCGATGTCGGCATCGTCCAGTGCGAAGCCCAGCTCCGCGCCCAGCTTGAAATCACCGGCCAGCACCCGTGTTCCGGGCGGCATCGTGCGAAGCTGCGTGCGCACGGCATCAGCCAGTTCATTCCAGCCTGCGAAGTTGACCGGATGAAAGCCGCGCGCTGCCATCTGCACGCGCATGACCGGCGATGATGCAGCGGCATACCACGCCAGCACCGCTGCCAGAGCCAACCCTGCGCAGGCCCATGTGGCGATGCGCCAGCCACGCGACCAGCGCGCCAGCACTGCCGGCACCAGCGGCAGCAGTGCGAGATAACCCGGCAGCGGCCAGTGGAAGCTGACCCGCTCGCGGTCGGCGAAGAAACCCAGCGCGATGAAACCCAGCACGATCACCGCGCCACCGATGGCCAGATAGCGCGCCGCAGCACGCGCATCGCGCAGGCCACGCCACGCGGCAAGCGCCATCGCCGCCAGCAACAGCGGCGTGGCAAGCAGCAGTTGCACTGCACCCAGCCGCAGCCCTTCGCCGCCACTGAAACTCCATGGATGCCGATCCATCAACTGGAAGCGCAGGCCGGCATCGGCGTTGTGCAGGTTCCACAGCAGCAGCGGCAACCATGCGAGCGCACCGGCAACCACCGCGCCCCACACCAGCGGGCTGCACAGCGCGCGACGACCCTCGCGCAGCAGCAGCAAGGCGACCAGGCCCGCCGCAATCACCGCAGCGAAGCGGTAATGCGTCAACCCGCCGATCACCAATCCGGCAGCAAGTTCGGCTGCTGCAAAGGCATCGACCTTGCGCAACACACGCAACCCGGCATCGAGGCAAAGCACGCTTGCCAGCAGCATCGGCACGTCCGGCAGCGCCATCAACCCAAGGCTTCCGCTCAGCGGCAGCAGCAACGCCAGCGTGCCAGCCTGCCAGCCGCTGCGGGCATCGAACTCGCGCGCGGTCATCCGCACGATGAGCCACGGCACCAACATGCTGATGGCGATGAACGGCAGCCGCATCGCAAACGCACCCTGCCCCAGTGCATCGCCAACGCGCGCCAGCCACGCGGTCAGGCCGGGCAGGTCGGAATACGCCCATGCCAGGTGCCGGCCTTCCTGCCAGTAGAAGGCCTCATCGACGAACAGCGGCAGGCGCGCGGCATGCGCCAGCTTCAGCGCCAGCACCGCGACCCACAGGCCGATGAACCAGCGCCTTGCGGAGTTCACTTCCAATTCCATTTGTTGCCGTTCGTCCCGCATCCGCTTGCGACCTCGTTACACTGCCGATGACATCACCATCGAGGCACGCATGTCCGCACCCCCGGCAACCGACGCGATGCTACCCGAAGCCCTGCGCGATGCACTGCAAGCCTCGCAGGCACAGGTCAACCGGCTGGTGCTGGGCAAGCAGCAGCAGGTGCGGCTGGCCTTCGTTGCACTGCTGGCCGATGGCCACCTGCTGATCGAGGACTTGCCCGGCCTGGGCAAGACCACGCTGGCGCACGCGATGGCGGCCACGCTTGGGCTGGGCTTTGCCCGCGTGCAGTTCACCTCCGACCTGCTGCCGGCGGACATCCTCGGCGTGTCGGTCTATGAAGCACAGGCGCGGCGCTTCGAGTTTCATCCCGGCCCGGTGTTCACCCATGTGCTGCTGGCCGACGAGATCAACCGCGCGCCGCCGCGCACGCAAAGCGCGTTGCTGGAAGCGATGGCCGAGCGCCAGGTCACCATCGACGGCCAGACCCGCGCCCTGCCCGATCCGTTCTTCGTGATTGCAACGCAGAATCCCGTCGATCTGTCCGGCACCTATCCGCTGCCGGATTCGCAACTCGACCGTTTCCTGCTGCGGCTGGCGCTGGGTTATCCGGATGCGGATGCAGAGCGCGCACTGCTGGCTGGCGATGATCGCCGTGGCCTGATTGCGCAGGCCACGCCGTTGCTGGACACGCAACGCATCCTTGAACTGCGCCACGCGGCGGTGCAAGTGCATGCATCCGAACCATTGCTCGCCTACGTGCAGGCGCTGGCCGCACGCAGCCGCAGGCATCCGGGCGTGCGCGTGGGCCTGTCCCCCCGCGCCGGGCTTGCCCTGCTGCGGGCGGCGCGTGCGCATGCGCTGCTGCTGGGGCGCGGGCATGCGATCCCCGAAGACGTGCAGGCGCTGTTCCCGGCGGTGGCCGAGCATCGGCTGGTTGGCGAAGCGGACAACGCGGCATCGACATTGGCGAAGGAAATCCTGCACGCGGTGCCTGTCGATTGAAATGATCGAAGCATTGCGCCGCCGCATACGCGCATGGACGCGGCCACGCGGCCCGGAAACGCTGCCGGTGCGGCTGCTGCGCAACCGTATCTATGTGCTGCCCACCGCCACCGGGCTGTTCTTCGCGCTGCTGCTTGGCGCGATGCTGATGGGCGCGCTGAACTTCAACAACAATCCCGCGCTGCTGCTGGCACTGCTGCTGGCCGGTGCATCGCTTGCAAGTCTGATCGCCGCGCACATGCAGTTGTCCGGGCTGCGGGTGGTTGCCATCGCCGCCGACCCGATAGCGGCCGGCGAAGACCTGCGCCTGCGCATTGCGCTGGATGCTGGCGACGCGCGTGTGCGGCGCGGCCTGCGCATCGGCCATGACCACGGCAGCATCCACGCCACGCTCGACGCACAGGGCAGCACGGTGGAACTGCCGCTGCCCACACGTCGGCGCGGGCTGCTGCCGTTGCCGCGCATCGAACTTTCCACCGTGCAGCCGCTGGGGCTGGCACGCGCATGGGCCTATGCGTGGCCGGCGCAATCGGTGCTGGTGTATCCCGCGCCGGAAGCACAGGCACCGCCGCTGCCGGTGCCAGCGGGCGGGCAAGGCCATCCGCAGGTGACGCGCGCCGGCGACGACCCGCACCACCTGCGCGATTACCGCCCCGGCGATGCGCCGCGCACGGTGGCGTGGAAGGCATCCGCGCGCCGCGATCATCTGCTGGTGCGCGAATACGAACAGCAGCGCAGCGGCGAGCTGTTGCTCGATTGGCAGCACACCAGCGGCCTGCCCTACGAGCAACGCATCCGCCGGCTTGCGCGCTGGGTGGACGATGCCGAACGCCAGGGTCGCCGCTACGCATTGCAGTTGCCTGCAACGCCGCCGATCCCGATGGGGCTGGGTGCGCAGCATCGGCACCTCTGCCTGCGCGCACTGGCGCTGCTGCCCGGCGAGGCCGCGCATGACTGAAGCCAGGCCACGTTCGCCGGTGATGTCGCCCGCCGCACGCGCGCAGGCGCAAGTTGCGGCATCGGCCTGCCTGTTGCCACTGCTGTTGCAACTGCCGATGTCACTCGGCATCAGCTTCGGCATCGGTGCGGTGGTGGTTGCCGTTGCATCGTGGAAGAAACCCTTGCCAGCGCTGTTGCGCCTGCTGCTGGGGCTGGGTGGATTGCTGGCCGTGGCGACCGTGCTGCCCGGCATCGGGCGCGATACCGGCTGCGCGGTGCTGGCAACCATGCTGGCGCTCAAACCCGCGGAAACCACCAGCCTGCGCGATGGACGCAGCCTGGTCGGCTTCGGCCTGTTTGCGCCATTCGCCACCTTCCTGCTCGACCAGGGGCCGGTGAGCCTGCTGCTGGCACTGCTGGCCGTGTTGCTCACCCTGCTTGCACTGCAACGATTGGCAGCAGACGAAGCCGGCATCGGCAGCGAAGGCGACCGCCTGTTCGCATGGCCTGCCGCCACCGGTGTGCTGAAACTGGTCGCGCTGGGCCTGCCACTGGCACTGGCCGCGTTCTGGCTGTTCCCGCGCCTGCCCACGCCGCTGTGGGGGCTGCCGGAACGCGCCATCGCGACGCCCGGCCTGTCCGACAGCATGACGCCGGGTGGCTGGTTCGACATGCTGCTGGACGACAGCCCTGCCGCGCGCGTGCAGTTCTTCGGCCCGGCACCGCCGCCGCAACAGATGTACTGGCGCGGCCCGGTGCTGCTGGATTTCGATGGCCGCACCTGGACGCGCCCGCGCGGGATCGAGTTCTTCCCGGCGCCGCCGATGCAGCCGGCGAACGCAGGCTGGGATTACCAGATCGATCTGGAAGCCACCGAGAACCGCCAGCTCATCGCGCTGGATCTGCCCACCGAAATGCCGCAAGGCGCGAAGATCGTCAGCGACTTCAGCGTCTGGTCTGAAACGCCGCAATACAACGTCTCGCGCTGGCGGATGCGTTCGGCCCCGCCTGCGCAGGCGGACGTGCAGTTGCATCCTGCGCTGCGCGACCGCGCATTGCGGCTGCCGGCCGATTACAACCCGCGCACATTGGCGCTGGGCCGGCAATGGCGACGCGAAGCAGGGCGCGATGCCGAAGGACGCAGCGATGCCGCCATCGCCAACCGCGCGCTGGACATGATCCGCCGCGACTTCGCCTACACCCTCAACGTGCCGCTGGCAGGCCGCAACGAAATCGACGATTTCCTGTTCGACCGCCGCGAAGGCTATTGCGAGCATTTCAGCTCGGCCTTCGTGGTGCTGATGCGCGCCGCAAACATCCCGGCGCGCGTGGTCACCGGTTATGCAGGCGGGCATCGCAACCCGATCGGCGACTATTGGCTGGTGCGCAAGTCCGATGCACACGCATGGGCGGAAATCTGGCTGCCGAAACGCGGCTGGGTGCGCATCGACCCGACCGCCGCCGTTGCGCCAGAACGCATCTACGACACCATTGCCGACCGCCAGCCGGGGCGGATCGGCGGCTTCGCCGGACTGGTGCCGATGTTCAACGCCAGCGACTGGATGCGACGCGGCTGGAACGAGTTCGTGCTGGGCTTCAACGCGAAGCGGCAGGAAGACTTGTTGAAGCCGCTTGGCCTGGGTGCGCTGCAACCCTGGCATCTGGTGCTGCTGCTGGCTGCCGTTGCCGCGCTGGCGCTGGGCTGGATGGCATGGCTGCTGGCACGCGGCGAACGCCAGCGCGACCCGTTGCTGCGTGCATGGCATGCGCTGGATGCGCGCTATCGGCGGATCGGGCGCGGGCGCGCACCGCACGAAGCGGCGCAGGATTGGGCCATGCGCGTGGCGGCAGACAAACCACGTGCAGGCGAGCATCTGGCTTCACTTGCACTGCGTTTTTCGCAGGCGCGTTATGCACCACGCGGAGCCATCGAATCAGTGCAAGCGTTGCTGCGCGATTTGAAACAGCATCGCCCATAACGCGCATATGCGGAGCGCATTGCGTGGAGCAAGCTCCACGCCTACGGGTATGGGGCAGACATGGGGACATGTAGGTGCCGAGCTTGCTCGGCACAGCCGGAGCCAGTGTGATTACGGTGTACCGAACCGCCCCAGCGGCGCACCGGCCAGCAGATGCAGATGAATCTGGAAGACGGTCTGCCCGCCATCGCCATTGCAATTCATGACAACGCGGTAGCCGTCCTCGGCAAAGCCCTGCGCCTTCGCGTAACGCGCGGCGGCGGTGGCAAGGCGACCCACCACCACGGCGTCTGCATCGGGCACGTCATTGAGCGTGGCGAAATCGACCTTCGGCACGAACAGCACATGCACCGGCGCCTGCGGCGCGATGTCGCGGAACGCGATCAGGTGCTCGTCCTCGTACACCACGTCCGCCGGGATCTCGCGGCGCATGATCTTGTGGAAGATGGTCTCGCTCATGTCGTTCTCCTGTCGGTTCACCGCATTGTAGGAGCGCCCCATGGGCGCGACGCAATTTGCAGGAAACGTGTCACGGCCATGGGCCGCTCCCACAAGGGCCGCCTACAGGATTTCCGAGCGGCTGCCGAAGGCATGCTGCAAGGTGCCGCGATCCACGTATTCCAGTTCACCGCCCAGCGGCACGCCATGCGCCAACCGACTGGGATGCACGCCGCGCGCACGCGCGAGCTGCGCCAGATAGTGCGCAGTGGCCTCACCTTCGACAGTGGGATTGGTGGCGACGATCAGTTCGGTCACCTCGCCTTCTTCCAACCGCTGCGCGAGCTTGTCCAAACCAAGCTCACGCGGGCCGATGCCGTCCAGCGGACTCAGCCGTCCCTGCAACACGTAGTACAGGCCACGAAAACCCGTGGCCTGCTCGATGGCTAGTCGATCCGCCGGGCTTTCGACCACGCACAGCAGGTGCGCATCACGCGCGCCGCTGGCGCAGGTGGGGCATAGCGGGGTTTCACTGAAATCGCGGCAGCGCTCGCAATGGCCGATGTGTTCCATCGCCTGCGCAAGCGCATCGGACAAGCGCTTGCCGCCGTCACGCTGGCGCTCCAGCAGGTGGTAGGCCATCCGCTGCGCCGACTTCTGGCCGACACCGGGCAGCACCCGCAGCGCGTCAATGAGTTGTTCGAGGAGTGAGATGGTCATCGCATTTGATCGTCATTCCGGCTTTCGCCGGAATGACGGATCGCTGCATCAGAAAGGCAGCTTCATGCCCGGCGGAATCGGCATGCCCGCCGTTGCCGCCGCCATCTTCTCCTGCGACTGCGCGTTGATCCTGTTCACCGCGTCGTTGAACGCAGCGGCAATCAGGTCTTCCGCCATCTCGGGATCGGAAAAGACGCTGGGGTCGATGCGCACCTTGCGGCAGTCCATGCGACCGCCAAGGGTCACGCTGACCATGCCGCCGCCGGCATTGCCGGTGGCTTCCAGCGCGGCGACTTCTTCCTGCGCACGCTGCATGTTTTCCTGCAGCTTCTGCGCCTGCTGCATCAGTTGGGCGATGTTTCCACGCATGTTTCGTTCTTCCGTTGGATCAAATATTGAGGATCAGCCGTCGCCGAGCGGACGGATCGAATCCGGCACGATCTGTGCGCCATGCACCTGCACCAGCCGGCGAATGCCGGGATCATCGGCAAAACCGCGTTCGGCATCGGACTGGCGGCTGTCGCGCTCACGCGCGTTGCGCGTGCTGGCGGTTTCGCCACGCGGCTGGCCGGCCTCGAAGCGGATCTGCACGTCGCCGCCAAGCTGGCGACCGATGGCATCGCACAGTTGCAGGCGCAGGCTGGGCGAGTTCAGGTGTTCGTGTTCGGGCGTGAGTGCAAGCCGCAGCACGCCATCGCCATGGGCGACGAAGCCTGCATGTTCGGCCAGCAGTTTTGCAGGCCCGCGCAGGCCGCTTTGCGCCACCAGTTCCAGCCAGTGTTCGCTGTCGGTAACCAGCAGCGCACTGCTTGCTTGCGATGATGGCGCTGGCGATTCATTGCGCGGCGCAGGCGCTGGCTCCGGTGGACGCACGACCGGCGGCGCGGAACGCGGCGCTTCGACCACTTCCGGCAAAGTTTGCGCCAGCTCCGCACGCGCGCGTTCGGCGGCGGCACTGCGCCCCGGCGAAGGCATCGGTGCAGATGCTGTTTGTGGTTTGGGCACGGCCACTGGCTGCATCTGCGCGGCATCGGGCCGGAACGCCAGCATCCGCAGCAGGGTCATTTCGAAGCCGCTGCGCGGGCTGGGTGCATAGCCAAGATCACGGCGACCGTTCAGCGCCATCTGGTACCAGAGCTGCACCAGCTCCGGGCGCAGCTTTGCGGCCAACGCTTCGATGTCGATCACGTCACTCGCAGCTTCCACCGCCGGCACCAATTGCTTCACCTGGATGCGGTGCAGTGCATCGGCGATGGCATCCAGCACACTGCTCCAGTCCGGCGAAAAATCCGCAAGCTGCGCAGCTTCGTCCAGCAGGCGCGCGCCGTCATTGTCGGCCAGTGCATCCAGCAAGGCTTGCACGCGGTTGCGATCCACCGTGCCCAGCATCGCCGCCACTGCCGCGCCGTCCAGCCTGCCGCCTGTGTAGGCGATGGCCTGATCGAGCAGCGACAAGCCATCGCGCATGCTGCCGTCGGCGGCCTTCGCCAACTGCGCCACGGCATCCGCATCGGCATCGATGTTTTCCGCCGCGAGGATCTTCGTGATCTGCCCGCGAATCTGCGCCTCATCCAGCCGCTTCAGGTTGAACTGCAGGCAGCGGCTCAGCACCGTGACCAGCAGTTTTTCCGGGTCTGTGGTGGCGAACAGGAACTTGACGTGCTCCGGCGGCTCTTCCAGCGTCTTCAGCAGCGCATTGAACGCGGGCTTGGACAGCATGTGTACTTCGTCGATCAGATAGACCTTGTACTTGCCGCGCGAGGGCATGTACTGCGCGTTTTCGATCAACTCGCGGACGTTGTCCACGCCGGTGTTGGATGCAGCGTCGATTTCCAGCAGGTCGATGTAGCGGCCCGCATCGATGGCAAGGCATGTCTCGCACTCACCGCAGGGATCGGCGGAAGTGCCGCGCTCGCAGTTCAGCGACTTGGCGAAGATGCGCGCGATGGTGGTCTTGCCAACGCCGCGGGTGCCGGTGAACAGGAAGGCGTGGTGGACGCGCCCGGTTTCCAGCGCGTTGGTCAGGGCGCGCACGACGTGCTCCTGCCCGACCAGTTCGGCGAAACGCTTGGGACGCCACTTGCGGGCAAGCACGAGGTAGGACATGCCGCCATTGTGGCATGCGCCGGCGTTGCGCTTCGATGAATCCGCAACTCGCGATGACGCTTTTCAAGCCCCCTTGGTAAGGGGGCGCTCGCGCAGCGAGCGGGGGATCGGAAGCACATAGCGGGACCCACGATTTCGCGCAGCGGAAATCGTGGGCCGTTTAGGGCGAAGCCCTAAACGGGCGGCAGCCCCGCCGGCTGACCTCGGCGCCCGCGTCAGTCGATACCGTTGCTGCCTTCCGGCCCTGGCGGGGTTTTCGACCTAGCGTCGCGAGGGGCCGACGGGGCCACCATGGAGACTTGCATAGCGAGAAACTGGCGGAGAGAGGGGGATTCGAACCCCCGAAGCGCGGTTTAGACGCTTACACACTTTCCAGGCGTGCTCCTTCAACCACTCGGACACCTCTCCGCTGGAACCGGAAAACCGCGTCGCGGCGGCGTTCCGGGCCGCGCAGTTTACCGGCAGACCCGGTTTGGGACAAGGAAGCCCGTCCGGGTTCAGTAGCCGCGCTGCCAGGCCGCGTCGTAGGCCGCGCGCAGGCGGACGAAGTCGGCATCCACCTGTTCGATGCTGCGACTGCCGCGACGCTTGCGCAGCGAACGATGCAGGCGCTTGAGATTGGCCTCGCGCCAGCCGGTAGCGGGGATGCGCAGGCGTGAGCGGTCGAAGTCGATCATCCAGCCCTTGCCTTCGGCATCGAACAGGATGTTGTGGGCATTGAGGTCGGCGTGATCCAGCCCCGCGCGATGGAAGCGGGCAACGAGTTCGCCCGTTTGTTCCCACGGCGCGTCACCTTCCAGCGCAAGCGATGCCAACGGACGCACGCCGGGCAGGCGTTGCAACAAAATGGAAGCGGTGTAACGCAAACCCTCGCGCCGATAGCAGGCGGCGAATGGCAGCGGCACCGGCAATTTCTTCGCGCGCAGTTCGCGCAGCAGGCGGAACTCGGCGAAGCTGCGCACGCGGTTGATGCCACGCCAGAGGTGGCCTTCGCGGCTGAACTTCGCCATCCAGCCACCGCGCAGATAGTGGCGCAACACGGCTTCGCCGCCGCCCATGTCGATGAACCATGCGCCGCCGCGCCCGCCTTCCGACACCGGCTGCGCGGCCTCGCCCCAGTGCTTCGGGTTGAACCATGCCGGATCGGGCTGGCGCAGCTGGGTGCGGTCGAACAACACCGCGCCGTAGCCGCGTGCGTCGCGGAACGGCGTCAGGTGTTCATTTGCGTCGAAGCCGGCCATCCACGCGAGTCTAACCTCCGTGGCGTCGATGCTCTATCCTTCGTCCATGGTCAATGTCCTGTGCATCAAGTGGGGTGCCAAGTACGGCCCCGAATACGTCAACCGCCTGCGCTCGATGGTCAGGCGCAACCTGGCGCGCGAGCATCGTTTCGTCTGCCTGACCGATGACCGCAGCGGCATCGACCCGGACATCGAAGTCTTCGACATCCCCAAGGTCGGCATTGCCGATTTCGACGCGCAGGTGCCATGGGTGCGCGGGCATGGCTGGCTGAAGGTGACCAGCTTCGCCAATCCGTTGCATGACCTGACCGGCACCACCTTGTTCATCGATCTGGACGTGGTGATCGTGGATTCGCTGGACCGCTTCTTCGAGCCGCCGGGAGAGTTCTTGGTGATCCGCGAATGGGACAAGCGCGACGGCACTGGCAATACCTCGGTGTATCGCTTCGAAGCCGGCGCACACGCCGACCTGCTGGACATCCTGCGCCGCGACCAGCAGCGCATCCTGGGCGAAGTCCGCAACGAACAGGAATACGTCACCGGCACGCTGGGCGCGCAGGGCAAGCTGGGCTACTGGCCGGCGGAGTGGGTGCGCAGCTTCAAGCGCCACTGCATTCCCGCGCCGCTGGGCTGGTTTGGCACCCCGCGCATTCCACCGGGCGCGGCGGTAATCGCCTTCCACGGCCATCCGCACCCGGACGAAGCACTGGCGGGCCGCAGCGGCAAATGGTTCCGCAAGGTCAGGCCGACGCTCTGGATTGCCGAACACTGGCGCTGACCGCCTTGCCGCCGGCCCGCGCGGCCCGTATCATTCGCGGCCCGCTGCACCTAGTTGCAAACGGGGAGGTGGCAGAGTGGTTGAATGTACCTGACTCGAAATCAGGCAGGCGTTTATAGCGCCTCGGGGGTTCGAATCCCCCCCTCCCCGCCAGTTTGTGAAAGCGTTGGATGGTTCAGATCATGCGGGTTCCGCCCGCAGGTTTGGAAGGGGGATGAGAATCCCCGACGGGGGTTCGATAAGCCGCGCAAGCGGCTTGCACGGCGAAGCCGCCCGCAGGGCGTGGCGCGCAACGCCGAGTGAATCCCCCCTCCCCGCCAGATACGCAAAACGCCCCTTGTGGGCGTTTTTCGTATCTGGTTGGCAGGCGGCGGACGAGAACACCCGACGGGGGTTCGACAAATTCGTCTGGAACGAATTTGGACGACCGCAGGTCGCCCGAAGGGCACGGCACAGGATGTGCCGCGTCTATCCCCCCATCCGCTACACCCTCGGACTTTGCACCCGCGTCTATCCACCCCCATTCCATCATTTCCCGTCCGGGCCGGGATTTTCCGCCTCCGCTCGTCGTACAGTCCATCGGAACGACACGACGAAAGTCGCGTCCGCTCCAGCCCGCCCATTCCGTTAGCATCAGAGAGTCCCGGGACTTCCAGCAGCGCATGATCGAATTCGGACACCTGACCCACGTTGGCCTGCGGCGGGAGCTGAACGAGGACACCTATTACGGTGACAGCGAACTCGGGCTGTGGCTGGTCGCCGACGGCATGGGTGGCCACGAATACGGTGAGGTCGCAAGCGCGCTGGCGCGCGAGGCGATCGTGCGCGAGGTGCGCGCCGGCAACACGCTGGCCGATGCCATCCGCACCGCCGACGAGGAAATCATCCGCTGCTCGAAACGGCGCGGCGACAGCCTGCCGATGGGCACCACCGTGGTCGCGGCCAAGGTCAGCGGCAACCGCTTCGAGGTGGCATGGGTCGGCGACAGCCGCGTCTATCTGTGGCGCGACGGCGCGCTGACCCAGATTTCGCAGGATCACAGCTACGTGCAGGAACTGATCGCGCAGGGTGCGATCACCGCCGACCAGGCGCGCAGCCACCCGCATCGCAACGTGGTGACGCAGGCGCTGGGCGTGACCGATCCACAGCAGTTGAACGTGGAGACACTGGGCGGCGAGCTGCGCCCCGGCATGCAGCTGTTGCTGTGCAGTGACGGCCTGACCGAGGAAGTCGATGATCCCGGCATCGCCCGCGTGCTGGCGCATCAGGAATGCAGCGCGCAGGAATGCGTGGATGGGCTGGTGGCCGAAGCACTGGACGGCGGCGGTTCGGACAACGTGACCGTGGTGCTGATCCGGCGGCACTGAGGTGCATGCGCGGAGCAAGCTCCGCGCCTACAGCGACGGCATGTGCGTAGGTGCCGAGCTTGCTCGGCACGACACGAACGATCAACCGGCTTCCAGCTCCCGCCACAGGCAGCGCCCGGCCTTCTTCTGCAACACGTCCAGCCGCGCCGCGTGGGCCTGCGCTTCCTCGTCGTCGATGCGCACGCGCGGACGCAGCGAGGCATCGCCCACCGGCATCGCCACCACCGTTGTCGCACCCTTGGCGTCCGCCTGCTCGCCGCCGAAGCCGATCTCGCCCTGCCCCGAAGTCAGCGCGAGGTACACCTCCATCAGGA
Source organism: Thermomonas sp. (assembly GCF_047606765.1). GTDB lineage: Bacteria > Pseudomonadota > Gammaproteobacteria > Xanthomonadales > Xanthomonadaceae > Thermomonas. The sequence goes on from NZ_JASGED010000011.1 coordinate 52,320, forward strand.
TCTGGGCGTCGAGCAGCGCGCCGTGCAACTGGCGCTGAGAATTGTCCACGTCCAGCCGCTTGCACAGCGCATCCAGCGAATTGCGCTGGCCGGGGAAGCGCTCGCGCGCCAGCAGCAGGGTGTCTTCCACCGTGCATCGGTCGAGCAGCTTGCCGTAACCGTCCAGCCGCGCCAGCTCGGCATCGAGGAAGCCAACGTCGAACGCGGCGTTGTGGATCACCAGCTGCGCGCCATCGATGAAGGCGAGGAACTCGTCCACGATTTCGGGAAAGCGCGGCTTGTCGGCCAGGAACTCCAGGGTCAGGCCGGTGACTTCCTGCGCGCCGGGTTCGAACTCGCGGTCCGGGTGCAGATAGGTGTGGAAGGTGCGGCCGGTCGGGCGGCGCTCCAGCAGTTCCACGCAGCCGATTTCGACCACGCGGTTGCCCTTGCGCCATTCAAGGCCGGTGGTTTCGGTATCGAGAATGACCTGCCGCATCAGCTTGCCTGTTCCTTGATCTTGATGGCCTCGGCGCGAGCCAGCCCGTCCACGCGTTCGTTGTCCGGATCACCCGCGTGGCCCTTGACCCAGCGCCAGTCCACCGCATGCGGCGATGCCGCCGCGTGCAGGCGTTCCCACAGGTCGCGGTTCTTCACCGCGTCGCCGCCGGAGGTTTTCCAGCCGCGCCGCACCCAGTTGGCTAACCACTGACTGATGCCTTGGCGCACGTACTGCGAATCGGTGCTCAACACCACATTGCAGGGTTCGCGCAGCGCTTCCAGCGCGGCGATGGCGGCCATCAGTTCCATCCGGTTGTTGGTGGTATCCGGCTCGCCACCTGCCAATTCGCGTTCAACATCGCGCCAGCGCAGCAACGCCGCCCAGCCGCCCGGCCCGGGATTGCCCAGGCAGGCACCATCGGTATGGATTTCGATCTGCTTGCGCGCGCTCATGTAGCTTCCACCTGCCAGCCCAGCGCGCGCCGCCCGCGCATCGGCGTCAGCGGCAGCCGGCGCTTCTGCGCACGCAGCAGGAAGGCGGAGCGCAGCCCGGCACCATCCTGCAGGGCCGGATCGTGGCCGATGTCCCAGGTTGGCCCCAATCCCTGCGAGACCGTATCCGGTGCCAGCCCTGCCGTGCGCAGGCGTCGTCGCCAGGTCACCGGTTCGGAGACCGACAGCCCCTGCCCGCGCCAGCGCAGCCGGTATGGCGTCAGCGGATTCAGCGCCAGCAGCCATAGCCAGCCGCCGGGCAGCAGCACCCGCGCGCATTCGTCGAACAGCGCGGCCGGGTCGTCAAAGGCATCGGCCAAATGCTGGACGATGACCAAGCCGCATGACTCGCTGGCCAGCGGTAGCGGCAGGTCGCAGCGCAGATCGCCATCAAAGCCATCGCTGCCCGGATGCAGGCGCAACAGCGCGGCCTGATCCACGTCGCAGGCGATCTGCGCCGCCGACGGTGCCAGCCACAGCGCCGCCTGCCCCGGACGCTGCTGCAAGGCCACCCGCAGGCATTCGGCCTCGCTCGCGAGGATGGCCTGCCCGGCACGGCCCGCGAACCACGCATCGGCGGCAGCGGGGTCGGGTTGACGGCGGAAAGCAGGCAGCGGCATGTTCCGGATTCTGCGGGAAACCCTTCGACCCGTCACGACTGGACAAATGCGCCTGCACCCGCTTCCCGCCTTCGACGACAACTATGTCTGGCTGCTGCGCGACGATGCCGGCCGCGCGCTGGTGGTCGATCCCGGTGAGGCCTTGCCGGTGCTGGCGGCACTGGGCGATGCCGCGCCGCACGCGATCCTGCTCACCCACCATCACGGCGACCACGTCGGCGGCGTGCCGGAACTGCTGGCGCGCTGGCCTCAGACGCCGGTATTCGCGCCATTTGATGAGCGCATCGCCACCGCCTCGCAGCGGGTTGGTGATGGCGACGTGGTCGATGCCGGCCCGTGGCGTTTCAACGTGCTGGACATCCCCGGCCATACGCGCAGCCACATCGCATTCGTAGGGCACGGCCTGCTGTTTTGCGGCGACACCCTGTTCAGCCTTGGCTGCGGGCGGATGTTCGAAGGCAGGCCGGCGCAGATGCATGCCTCGTTAAAGCGGTTAGCCGCCCTGCCCGGCGACACGCGGGTCTGCTGCGGCCACGAATACACGCTGGAAAATGCGGCCTTCGCGCTGACCGTTGAACCCGGCAATCCCGCGCTGCAGGCCCGCCGCGACCAAGCCCGCGCGCAGCGCGACGCCGGCCAGCCCACGCTACCATCCCGGCTTGTCGATGAGCTCGCCTGCAACCCCTTCCTGCGCTGCCATCTGCCTGCCGTGCGCGCCGCCGCGCAGCGCCACGCGGGCCAGCCGCTGGCCGACGAAGCCGCCGTGTTCGGCACCTTGCGCACCTGGAAGGACGGCTTCCGCGCCTGAACGCCCGGCCGCACTGGTCGCAGGCTGCTGCGCAAGGCAAACTAGAGCGATTGCTCGACGCGCGCCCCACGCGCAATTTCAAGGAGACGACATGGGATTCCTGCAAGGCAAGCGCGCACTGGTCACCGGCATCGCCAGCCAGCGTTCCATCGCCACCGGCATCGCCGATGCCTTCCACCGCGAAGGTGCGGAACTGGCGCTGACCTACCAGAACGACAAGCTGAAGTCGCGCGTCGAGGACGCCGCCGCCGGCTACGGCAGCAAGATCGTGCTGCCGCTGGACGTGGCGGACGACGCCCAGATCGACGCCTGCTTCGATGCACTCGGCAAGCACTGGACGGACGGCTTCGACATCCTCGTCCACTGCATCGCCTTCGCCCCGCGCGAAGCGATCGAAGGCGATTTCCTCGACGGCATCAACCGCGAGCGCTACCACATCGCCCACGACATCAGCGCCTATTCGCTCGCCGCCATCGGCAAGGCCGCGCGCCCGCTGATGAAGGGCCGCAACGGCAGCATCCTCACCCTGTCCTACCTCGGTGCGGAGCGTGCGCTGGCGAACTACAACACGATGGGCGTGGCCAAGGCCTCGCTGGAAGCCACCGTGCGCTACATGGCGATGGCGCTTGGCCCGGAAGGCACCCGCGTCAACGCGATTTCCGCCGGCCCGATCCGCACGCTGGCTGCCTCCGGCGTTGCCAACTTCCGCAAGATGCTCAGCCAGTTCGAGGCAGTCGCGCCGCTGCGCAAGGCAGTGACCATCGAGGACGTGGGCAATGCCGCCGCGTTCCTGTGCTCCGATCTTGCGGGCGGCATCACCGGCGAAGTGACCTACGTGGATGCCGGCTACAACATCATGGGCATGAGCGGGATCGAGTAAGCCCGCACCCTCATCCGCCCCCCGCTTTCGCGGGGGCAGGCTCTGCGGGCACCTTCTCCCAAAGGGAGAAGGAAAAAAACGAAAACGCCCGGCATTGCCGGGCGTTTTCGTTTGCGGCGTCGGCAAGCGGCCTTACAGCCGGTCTTCCGCAACCTCGATCTTGTACTTCGCACGCGCCGCGCGCACGAAGGCCTGCTGCGCCTCGATGCCGTGAGCGGTGGCAAGCTGCTGGCGCAGCGAGTCGCGCTCCTGCGGAGTGACCTGGGCAAGGTCGCCATCGCGGGCGGCGCGCACGGCAAACACCATGTACTGGTCGCCCAGCCGCGCCTTCTTCACCGATGCCTTGTCCTGCTGCGGGCGCGGAACCGCGAAGAACGCCTCCACCGCCTGCGGCGACGGCACCGGGCTGCCACGGCGCACTTCGTTGAGATCGGCCAAGGCCAGCCCGGCCTCACCGGCGGCTGCGGCAAGCCCCTTGCTGCCTGCGGCCTGCACCAGCGCATCGGCTGCGGCCAACGCGGCCTTGTGCTGGCGCTCGGCACGGATCGAGGCGATCACTGATTCGCGCACGGTTGCCAGCGGCAGCGCGCGTTCCGGCTGGTGTTCCAGCACCCGGATCAGCACGGTGCGCTCCGGCCCCAGTTCGATCGGGTCACTGGCACCGCCCTGCTTGAGCAGGTCGTCGGAGAACGCGGCGCGCACCACCTTGCGGTCACTGGCAATGCCGGGGCCACCTGCACGCGAGAAGGCCGGCGTGGTCTGCACCTGCAAGCCAAGCGCCTGCGCCGCCGGTTGCAGCGAGTTCGGATTCTTGTACACCGCATCGACCAGCTTGCCGGTCATGTCGTTGAAGATGCGCTCGCGCTCGGCGGCCTGCATCTCCTGTTCCAGCGCTGCACGCACCTCTTCGAACGGGCGCTGGGTACCGCCGCGCACCTGCTTGACCTTGATGATGTGCCAGCCGAAATCGGACTTGACCGGCCCGCTCACTTCGCCGGCCTTCAGCGCGAACGCCGCATCGTCGAATGCACCGGGCATGCTGCCCTTGGCGAGCCAGCCCAGGTCGCCGCCCTTGTCCTTCGACCCGGCATCATCCGAGTTGGCAGCGGCCAGCGCGGCGAAATCCGCACCCGGCGCGCGCGCCTTGGCGGCAAGCTCCTTCGCCTTCGCTTCGGCAGCCTTCTTCTGGGCCTCGCTGGCGTCGGCAGCCACCTGCACCTGGATATGCGCCACTTCGCGCTGCTCGGCGCTGGCGTACTTGCTGCGCTGCTCCTCGTAACGCTTGCGCAGTGCCGCCTCGTCCAGCACCGGCATGGGCAACGTGGCGGCATTGACCTCGACATACTCCACGCGCACGCTTTCCGGGCTGCGGTAGGCGTTGGCATTGGCCTTGTACCAGGCTTCGATTTCCGCCGGCATGACCGGCGCATCATCCACCGGCGCGGGCGGCATCATCACGAAGCTGACGTCACGCTGTTCGCCCAGCAGGCGCATCAGGCGATCAATTTCGACATCGGTCACCAGGCCGGAGTTCACCAGCCGCTGCGGGATCAACCCCATCTGCAGGCTTTCGCGCATGCGCGCCTGGAAGGTCACCGGCGTCTGCGGCGGATTCTGCGAGGCCAGCAGCAACTGGTAGCGGTCAAGGTTGAACACGCCATCGACCTGGAAGTCCGGGATCGCCTGGATCGCCTCGCGCAGTTGCGCATCGCCGATCACGATGCCACTGCGCTCGGAGGTCATGCGCATGACTTCCTCGTCGATCATCGCATCGATGATCTTGCGCTTGTTCTCGACCGACTCGAACGCCTGTGGATCAAAGGCATCGCCTTGCTGCTCGCGCGCCTGCATGCGCAACGCTTCCAGCCGCTGGCGATACGCGGCGGAATCGATTTCGCGCGTCGTCCACAGGTAAGTCAGCGGCCACACCCGTGGTGCGGACTGCCACCATGACGGCGGCTGCGCGATGCGCGCGGCATGGGTTTCCACCTGCTGCGACATGTAGGACTCCATGCCGAAGAAGGCGAACGGGATGATGAGCAGGCCAAGGATCAGGGTGGCGATCCAGCCGGAAGTCTTGTCGCGAAGTGTCTGCAGCATGGGCGAATGACGATGAGGCGTAGCCGGGTAGTTTACCGGATGCGGCCCGGTCGCCCGCCCTGCAGGCAAAGAAAAAGGTTCTTCACGTATTCCCGGGGAAGGTGGCCTTGATCTTCAGGAAGAAGTAGGCGCTGTCCCGGTAGCCGTAAGCCATGCGCTTGATGACCTTGATTTTGTTGTTGATCCCTTCCAACTGGC